>JAJXAL010000073.1:0-19816 GCA_021628325.1 Segatella copri
CGAAAAACAAAATAAATCGCAATTTATTTTTTCTTCCGAGTGCAGCGTAACTTATCAAAAGTTACTGTAATTTAAGCGAAAAACAAAATAATTATTTGGCTATTTCATAATAAATTCGTAAATTTGCACCGAATTTCGAAATTATTATGGCAGATTTATTGAAAACAGAACAGCAGTTTAAGGATGTCATGAGTGAATGCAGGACATTATTTGAGAAGAAGCTTCATGATTATGGAGCCTCTTGGAGAATCTTGCGCCCTTCTTCTCTGACAGACCAGCTTTATATCAAGGCGAAGCGCATCCGCTCGCTCGAAATCAAGAAAGAATCTCTGGTTGGCGAAGGTATCCGTCCGGAGTTCATTGCCCTTATCAATTATGGTATCATAGGACTCATCCAGCTAGAAAAGCCTTTCGTGGATGAGGTGGATATGACACCCGAAGAGGCTATGAAACTATACGACCTCCATGCAAAGGAGGCACTGGAACTGATGCTCAGGAAGAACCATGACTATGATGAGGCATGGCGCTCGATGAGAGTAAGCAGTTATACCGACTTCATTCTGACCAAGATTCAGCGCGTAAAGGAAATTGAAGACATCGCAGGCGCTACCCTCGTTTCTGAAGGTATTGATGCCAACTATATGGACATCATCAACTATGCCGTCTTCGGTGCCATCAAAATGAGCGAGAAGTAAAAATATAAAATGATGAAGAATAAGGCAACTCACATATTAACAAAGATAGCGGTCAATATCGGGCGACTGCTGATGGCTATAACCTTCATTTTCTCAGGATTTGTGAAGGGTATCGACCCATTAGGCACGCAATACAAGATAACCGACTATCTGGAGGCGCTGCACATCGAATGGATGTTCCCTGCATGGAGCACATTGCTGATGTCTATCGTGCTGGCGATGTGCGAGTTTGCCATCGGCATCTTCCTGCTCCTTGCCATCCGCAGAAAACTGGTCAGCAAGATTGCGCTACTCGTGATGAGCGTGATGACGCTGATTACCCTGTGGATTGTCATCGCAGACCCGGTGAAAGATTGCGGCTGCTTCGGTGATGCCGTCGTACTCACCAACATGGAGACGTTCGTCAAGAACCTCATCCTCCTTGCCATCGCTATCCTGCTCTGGAAGAAACCGTTGGAAATGCCACAGCTGGTATCTAAACCTACCCAGTGGATTGCCATCAACTACACCTTCCTCTTCTCCATCGTGATGAGTATCTGGAGTCTGTGGTATCTGCCGCAATTCGACTTCCGTCCTTATCATATAGGCGTCAACATCGCCAAGGGCATGGAGATTCCGAAAGGAGCCAAGCAACCCAAGTTTGATACCACCTTCATCCTGGAGAAGAACGGAGAGCGGAAGGAGTTTACGATAGACAACTATCCCGACTCCACCTGGACCTTCATCGACAGCAAGACGGTTCAGACCGAAGAAGGCTACGTACCTCCCATCCACGACTTCAGCATAGCAGATGCAAAGACGGGAGAAGACATCACCCAGGAAGTGATTCACGATAAAGGCTACACCTTCCTCCTGGTTTCGCCACATCTTGAATTTGCCGACGACAGCAACTTCGGCAATATCGATGAGATTTACGAATATGCCAACGACCACGGCTACCGGTTTCTCTGCCTCACGGCAAGTACGGAGAAAGCCATCAAGCACTGGCAGGACATAACAGGAGCGGAATATCCCTTCTATGTCACAGACGAGACTACGCTGAAGACGGTAATCCGCAGCAACCCGGGTCTTCTTCTGCTGAAGAACGGAATCATCATCCGGAAATGGAGTCACAATGATTTACCAGACATGGCAGAGCTCGGCGACAAGCCACTGGAGAAGACCGAGATAGGCAAGATGCCGGAAGTAAGTGCCGCCAAGAAGATAGCTGGCGTCATCTCCTGGTTCATCATTCCGCTGGTACTCCTCACCATTGCCGACCGGCTCTGGGCTTGGGGCGCCTGGATCAGAAAGAAAGAGAATTCGAACAGAATATTATCAACTTTTAAAAAGAAAAGAAAAATGAGAAAGAAAATTGTAGCAGGTAACTGGAAAATGAACATGAACCTGCAGGACGGTGTTGCTCTCGCTAAGGAGATCAACGAGGCATTGGTAGCTGACAAGCCAAACTGTGACGTAATCATCTGTACTCCATTCATCCACTTGGCTTCTGTAGCTCAGGTTTTGGATTCAAAGGTAGTAGGTCTCGGTGCAGAGAACTGCGCTGACAAGGCTAAGGGTGCTTTCACTGGTGAGGTTTCAGCTGAGATGGTAAAGAGCACAGGTGCTCAGTATGTTATCCTCGGCCACTCAGAGCGTCGTCAGTACTATGGCGAGACAGCAGAGATCTTGAAGGAGAAGGTAGAGTTGGCTTTGGCTAACGGTTTGAAGGTTATCTTCTGCTGCGGTGAGACTCTCGAGGAGCGTGAGGCTGAGAAGCAGAACGAGGTAGTAAAGGCTGAGTTGGAAGGTTCTGTATTCCACTTGAGCGCTGACGCTTGGAAGAACATCATCCTTGCTTACGAGCCAATCTGGGCTATCGGTACAGGTAAGACTGCTACTTCTGACCAGGCTGAAGAGATGTTGGCATACATCCGCTCTATCGTAGCAGAGAAGTATGGCAACGAGGCTGCTGAGGATACATCAATCCTCTACGGTGGTAGCTGCAAGGCTAGCAACGCTCCTGAGCTCTTCGCTAAGCCAAACATCGACGGTGGTTTGATCGGTGGTGCTTCTTTGAAGGCTGCTGATTTCAAGGGTATCATCGACGCTTGGAAGAAGTAATCTCATAAGGATATTACATTTCCCGAAGGGATGCCTTCTTCGTGAAGCGCATCCCTTCATTCTTCATTACACCTTATTATATATAGAGATCCAAGAATAAGGTGCTGTTTTAAAACAAGACGACAAACATAAAAGGAATAGTCATGAAACAATTCGTCACATTATTGATTATGATCCTCTGCTCAACATTCACAGCTAATGCGCAGAACTACCTGGACCATCTCAAAAAGAAGGAACCGGGAAAGGGTGTTGTAACCGTGAACCAAAGTAAGGCGATTGATGAACTGGTAAACGGCAAACAAGTGATTCCACAAGACGACAAGACTAAGACTACCCCACAGAAAAAAGAAAAAGAGCCTGAAGCTCAGCACAAGCAGGGTCCTGATTCCCTAAAGAAGACTGAGCCACAGCATCATGAGGCAAACCGAGAGAATGCCCACGTGAACAATGCCCAAAAGGCAGAGAACAAAAAAGAAGAAACAGAGACACCTGTAGTGGATATGCGCAAGAAAGTGATGCGCAAGAGCTATAAGGTTACAGGATATAGAGTACAGGCTTTCGCTGGCGGCAATTCGCGTAACGACCGCCTGAAAGCAGAACAGACTGGCAATCAGCTGAAAGTTCATTTCCCAGAGCAGCCGGTTTATGTTCATTTCTACTCTCCAAGATGGATTTGCCGAATGGGCAACTTCCGCAGTTTAGCTGAAGCCCAGAAGATGCTTGCCAAGGTTCGTTCCCTGGGATACAGACAGGCATGCCTTGTAAAGGGACAGATTACGGTACAGTACTAGTTAATAGTTTATAGTTGATAGTTAACAGTTTACAGCATTGATGCCGTAGGCCTAACTATAAACTATTAATTGTAAATTATTAACTATTAATTAAGAATTATAAATTAAATAAGATGAATCCAGAAACAGAATTTCGCGAGGGATTGGACGAACTCGCAGAACACTATACAGAAGTATTAAAGCTCTTGGGAGAAGACCCTGAACGTGAAGGACTTGTAAAAACACCGATGCGAGTAGCCAAGGCTATGCAGATACTGACTCGTGGCTATACACAGGATGCACACAAGGTATTGACCGATGCCCTCTTTGAAGAGAAATACAACCAGATGGTCATCGTGAAAGATATTGATTTCTTCTCGATGTGCGAGCACCACATGCTTCCTTTCTATGGCAAGGTGCATGTTGCCTATATCCCGAACGGCAAGATTACCGGTCTGAGCAAGATTGCCCGTGTGGTTGATATCTACAGCCACCGTCTCCAGGTACAGGAGCGTCTTACCCAGCAGATTAAAGACTGCATTCAGGAGACATTGAATCCGCAGGGTGTGATGGTAGTGATAGAAGCCAAGCACATGTGCATGCAGATGCGAGGTGTAGAGAAACAGAATTCCATTACCACCACCAGCGACTACAGCGGAGTCTTCAATTCACTGAACACCCGCCAGGAGTTTATGAGTCTGCTGAGAGGAGAAACGAAGAGAATTTAATTTTTTCAACATTATTACAAAAGATGAAGTTTATATCCTGGAATGTAAATGGCCTGCGCGCTTGCGTGGGCAAGGACTTCGAGAACCAGTTTAAGGAACTCGATGCCGACTTCTTCTGCCTGCAGGAAACAAAGATGCAGGAGGGACAGCTCGACCTTCAGTTTGAGGGCTACGAGAGTTATTGGAACTATGCTGAGAAAAAAGGATACTCTGGTACAGCCATCTATACCAAGCACAAGCCAGTAAACGTAAGTTATGGCATGGACGTAGAGAAACATGATCATGAAGGCAGAATCATCACGCTGGAATATGACCAGTTCTATCTCGTTACCTGCTACACCCCAAATTCTCAGACAGAACTCAAGCGCCTGGATTATCGCATGACTTGGGAAGACGATTTCCGCAAGTTCCTAAAATCTCTTGACGCCAAGAAACCAGTCGTCATCTGCGGCGATCTGAATGTAGCACACGAAGAGATAGATATCAAGAATCCGAAGACCAACCGTCGAAATGCCGGTTTCACCGATGAGGAGCGCGAAAAGATGACCGTTCTTCTGAACGATGGCTTTACCGACAGTTTCCGTTATCTCCATCCTGATGAGGTAACCTATTCGTGGTGGTCATACCGTTTCAAGGCGCGCGAGAAGAATGCCGGTTGGCGTATCGACTACTTCCTTGTCTCCGACCGTATCAAGGAACAGATTACAGAAGCTAAAATCCATACTGAAATCATGGGCAGCGACCATTGTCCGGTAGAAGTAGACTTAACGTTCTAATCCTACCTTTCATCTCAACATCAATAAGAATAATCAGAAGAGGGTGAATCATAAGTTTATGATTCACCCTCTTCTTGTTGTTGGTAAATATAGGTCATAAAAAAAGGGGATGCACCTTCCTCACGGAAGCCATCCCCATATTGGTCATATCAACATAAAATTTTAATTTATATAAGAGAGATTTTCTTCTAATTCAATGAAGTAACAAAACTATAGTTGCTTATTTCTGATTACATGAACTGCTTCAACTCAGAGAGATTTCTCTTCTCAGAAGAACCGTCCTTGTAAGTTACCATGAAGTAATCGTGAACAGACTTGCCATTCTTGAACTGAACGACAGCTACACCGCCTTCACGGAGCTGGAGTGTGAAGTAGCCTTCGCGCTTACCATTGACATAGTTGCCATGCCACTTCTCCTTACCATTCTTATAATAGGTAGTAACCTCACCATTAAAGATAGTATTGCGATCGTTGCCGAGGTCGATAAAACTATAACCACCTTCAGCACGGAGATTACCGTTCATGTAGAAGTCCTGGAAAACGTCCTTCTTGTTAAGTCCTGAACCAGTAGTCATCAGCAGTCTGTAATAACTAGCCTGATCTGCACTGGTTACATTACTCATATTTTCTGCATAGAAAATAGTGTCAGCTACAACTGTTGCATTCTCTACGTGCTTACGACCGAAAGCTGCTATGGTCATCAAAGCCATCAATGAGAATAATATCATTCGTTTCATATCGTTTATTTTTAGGATGTTATTTTTATTGTCATTGTTTCTTTTTCTGGTGCAAAGATACAACGATTTCCGAAAAATTCATAATTCCTTAACGCTATTTTATCTTATTTTTTGAGCAAGTAATACTTTTTGGTTTTGAACGCACACAAGCTTACAATTTGCAATTTCACAGCCTAAAATTTCGCATATTGCACGAAGACATACCTTACAAAACGCCATTTTCATGGAGTCAAGTTTACAAAATGTAACTGAATTGATATACATCAAGAAGATGAAAGCACAAGTTTTTTGGCATTTTGAGAAACTTTTTCAGAATATTTCTCGCCTATCTTCTTTTATTTTTGTATTTTTGCACGAAAATATATAATATAAGGTACGCGCATGAGAAAAATTCTTTATTTCATGATCGCCCTCACCGTCCTCAGCTTTGCATCATGCAAGGATACCGAAGGCTCTATCGGCGACCCTATCATATCCCACGGACAAGACCGTGACACAGATATCATTACAGGCGATGATTATGTTTATCATCTGCCTGTCATCTTCCATGTCTTCTACAGTAACACCACGCAATACATCGAATATACCCGCCTCAAGGAGATTCTCTCCAACGTGAACGAACTTTATCAGGGTAATGTATACAACTATCAGATGGATACCGTCCCGAGCGAGAACCTGCATATCCTGTTCGAACTGGCTGAGAAGAATGAGAGCGGCAAGAGACTCAGTACACCGGGTGTAGAATATATCAAGGTTTCAGAACCGGAGTTCGACTGCGAGAGTTTCATGAAGGACAAGAATTATGTAAAGTACTGCTGGGACCAGAACAACTATATCAATGTGATGGTATATGCCTTCAAGAAGACCGATGAGAACAGCACCACGCTGGGCATCAGTCATCTGCCTTATCAGGTAGGCGGCTATCCACAGATAGATGGTTTGAGCAATGGCAAGAACTATCCGCTGAGCAAACCGGGCAAATTTCCGTATTGCGTTTCGCTCAATTCTATCTATGTGGGAAGGGAGAATGAAGGAACCCGGTATACAATACACAAGAATCATAAAGGATATACCTACAATACAGCCGACCCGAATGCTACGCTGGCCCACGAACTGGGCCATTATCTGGGTCTCTTCCACTGCTTCTCGGAAAAGTCTGTGAAAGGCAATTCTGAGGCTGCCGATGATGATGACGACTCAGACTATTGCGATGATACGCCTAGCTACAACCGAATAGCATACGGCAAATGGCTGACAGAATATATCAGTAATGCACAAGCCATCAAGAAGGATTCTCTCACCTTGAGAGATGTGGCCAAACGCACCAACAGCAAGGGTGAGAAATGGCAGTCAGACAATCTGATGGACTACTTCTACTGTTACAGCATGCGATTCACCCCAGAACAGGCAAACCGCATCCGCCAGGTTCTGTATTACTCGCCCCTGATACCGGGTCCGAAGAAGATTCGTCCGAGAACCCGAGCATGGGATGAGATGCCGGAAACGGAAGATGACCTCCCTATCCGATATGCCAAGGAAAAGGCTGTCAGCATCAAGGACATCCGGATACTGAAGGCTGAGAAATAGCAAAATCAGAAAAAAGAGTATTAAAAGAAACAGAAACAAGAAGAAAATGAAATATACGATCAAGGCTCCACGCCAACTCAATGCAAGAATCAACTTGCCAGCGTCCAAGAGTATCAGCAACCGTGCATTGGTAATCAATGCCATGGCGGGATGCAAGTTGCAGCCCCACAACCTGAGCGATTGCGATGATACAGAAGTCATCATTGCGGCACTGCGCGATATGCCTGATGTCATCAACATCAAGGCTGCCGGTACCGCCATGCGCTTTATGACCGCCTATCTTTCTGCTACACCGGGCGAGCATACCATTACAGGTACCGAGCGCATGCAGAACCGCCCTATTGCTATCCTGGTAGATGCCCTGCGCTACCTCGGAGCTGATATACAGTATGAAAAGAAAGAGGGCTATCCTCCACTCCACATCGTTGGTAAGCCACTGGAAGGCGGACATCTCGAAGTGGTGGGAAACATCAGTTCGCAGTATATCTCGGCACTGCTGATGATTGGTCCTATCCTGAAAAACGGTCTGGAACTGAAACTGACGGGCGAGATAGCATCACGTCCTTACATCGACCTCACGCTGTGGACGATGCAGAACTTCGGAGCCAGCGCAGAATGGACCGATGTGGATACCATCACCGTTAAGCCACAGCCTTACAGCTGCGTAGCCGACTACACCATCGAGAATGACTGGAGCGCTTCTTCTTACTGGTATGAAATGATGGCGCTGAACGGAAACCCTGATTCTGAGGTAAGACTCGAAGGCTTGTTCGACAGTTCCAAGCAGGGCGATTCAGTCGTGAAATACATCTTCAGTCTGTTGGGCGTGAAATCAGAATTTGAGAACCGTGATGTTCTTTCTCCTGTCAAGTTGAAAGTCCAGCGTTGTCTCTTGCCTCGTTTCGACTACGATTTCAGCGGTTCTCCAGACCTAGCACAGACCATCGTTGTAGCCTGCTGTGCCCTGGGCGTAAAGTTTAAGTTCACCGGTCTTGCCAGTCTCAAGATCAAGGAGACCGACCGCATCGAGGCTTTGAAGAAGGAGCTGAAGAAGGTGGGTTACGTGATTTATGACGAGAACGATAACACGCTGATTTGGGATGGCGAGACCTGCGAGCCTAGTTTCGAGCCTATCGACACCTACGAGGATCATCGCATGGCACTTGCCTTCGCCCCTCTTGCCTTCAAGTTCCCTCAGATTGAAATCAACAATCCTGAGGTGGTGAGCAAATCCTATCCTCATTATTGGGAAGACCTGAAAAAGGTGGGATTTGAAATAAGTGAAGAGTGAAGAATTCAACAGCCTTTGCTAATCATAAAGTTCAAAGCTCAAAGTTCAAAGTTCAATATTCAAAGTTCAAAGTAAATGTTGTACCTGATTTTGGCCCTGGTGGTCCTAGGCTTGATAAGCGCCATTTTCGGCATCATCTCTCATCGCAAGGGAGAGGATGAAGAGCCTTTGCAGGAAGGAGTTTCGTGCAATACATGCAACGGAGAGAACTCCAAATGCGAACAGGAATGCATGATGGAAGCCGCCACCAAGGAAATAGAATACTACGATGACGAAGAACTCGACCGGTTTGCAGGAAGAGCTGCCGACGACTATACCGATGATGAGGTAGAGGAATTCTCGGAAGTGCTCTATACGATGCAGCCAGACGAAGTGGCGGGATGGAACCGAAGTCTGATACTGAGAGGCATCAACCTGCCCAACCAGATTAAGGACGAAGTCATCAGTTTTTTAAGTTAAACATGCAATGCGCAAAGTTTAAAGTTCAAAGTTCAAAGTTTAAAGTTCAAAGTAAAGACATGGATATACTGCAATATACATTTTTTCAGAACGCGCTGATTGGTGCCCTACTGGCAAGCATTCTGTGCGGCTTTGTAGGCACCTACATCGTCACCCGCCGACTGGTCTTCATCAGCGGTGGTATTACGCATGCCTCTTTTGGCGGCATCGGTATCGGCGTATTTGCAGGCATCAACCCCATACTCTCTGCCATGGTATTCGCCATCTTGAGTGCCTTCGGAGTGCAATGGGTATCACGTAAGAAAGATGTGCGCAAAGACTCTGCCATCGCCATGTTCTGGACCCTGGGCATGAGCGTGGGCATCATCTGCTGCTTCCTTACTCCGGGATTCATGCCCGACCTGCCCTCTTTCCTCTTCGGAAGTATACTTGCCATCGACAGCACAGACCTCTGGCTACTGGCAGGTCTTACCCTGTTTGTAGCAATACTGTTCACCTTTCTGCTGCGTCCTATCCAGACCATCGCATTCGACAGCACCTTTGCCAAATCGCAACATCTGCCGGTTACAGCAATAGAATATATGATGATGACGCTCATCGCCATGACCATCGTGGCAACCATCAAGATGGTGGGCATCGTACTTGCCATCAGTCTGCTCACCATACCACAGATGACTGCCAACCTCTTCACCTACAGCTACAAGCGCATGATAGGAGCCAGCATCGTGATAGGCTGCATCGACTGCATCGTAGGCCTCTATGCCAGTTATCTGCTCAATGTGCCATCAGGTTCAACCATCATCTTCGTCAGCATCATCCTGTTTGCAGCAGCAAGGATACTGGCAGCCAGAAAGCACTAAGGCTTTCACACGCTCTGAAAGAAAAATTTTAAATAAAGAAGAAACTTATGTTGAAGCATTTCCCATTCAGAAACTTCTTGCCAGCTATGGTTATCCTTGCCTTTGCAATGACCATAGCAGGATGCTCTACGCAGAAGAATACGGCGAAGAGCAGATGGTGGCATGCCTTCAACGCCCGATACAACACCTATTATAATGGTACCGTAGCCTATATAGAAGGCTCGCTCGAAAAGGAAAACGGAAATAAGGACAATTACTCTGAAATGATTCCTTATTATACGGTTGGCAACAAGAACAGCCGCGAACTGGGCAAGTCGAACTACGACCGCGCCATCGAGAAATGTGAGAAAGCCATTCACCAGCATAGCATCAAGCGCCGCCCGGTATGGGACAAGAAACGCCGCAAGACTGCCAAAGACCTGGAATGGCTGCATCGCCGTGAATATAATCCTTTCCTCTGGAAGGCATGGATGCTGATGGGCCGTTCCCAGTTTTTTGAAGGCGATTTCCAGTCGGCAGCAGCTACATTCGCCTATATGAGCCGTCTCTACGCTACCCAACCCGGCATTTACGGCAAGGCACGTGCCTGGCTCGCCAAGAGTTATCTGGAATCGGGATGGATATACGATGCCGAAGATGTAATCCGTAATATCGAGCGCGATTCCATCCACTGGCGTGCCCAGAAGGAATGGGACAAGACCTATGCCCTCTACTATCTGAAGACCGGACGCTATCAGGAGGCCGTTCCGTATCTCCGCAAAGCCATCGGCTATGAGATGCGACGCAAGCAGAAAGCCCGCCTCTGGTATCTGATGGGACAGGTAGAAGCACAACAGGGACATACCCAGAATGCCTACCGTGCCTTCAAGCATGTCATCCGCCTCAATCCGCCTTACGAACTGGAGTTCAATGCCCGCATCTCCATGACCGAGGTACTGGCAACCAACAACTCCCGGAAGATGGTATCCAAATTGAAGCGAATGGCTGCGAGCGACAAGAATCAGGAATATCTCGACCAGGTTTATTATGCCATCGGTAACATACATCTCAACCAGGGCGATACCCTTCAGGCTATTGCTGCATACGAAAAAGGTGCTGCGAAATCAAGCCGAAACGGTGTAGAGAAAGGTGTATTGCTGCTGCATCTGGGCAATGTATACTGGCAATGCCACCGATATGGCGATGCCAAGCGATGCTATGATGCTGCCATCGGACTCCTAGACCAGGACCGCAAAGACTACAAACAGCTCTCCGACCGCTCGAAGGTTCTCGATGAACTGGTGCCTTATACCGACGCCATCCATCTGCAGGACTCCCTGCAATCGCTTGCCCGCATGAGCGAAACAGAACGGAACGGCGCCATTGACAAGGTAATAGATGCCCTGAAAAAGCAGGAAAAGGAAGAAAAGAGAAGACTTGCCGACCAGGAACTGGCAGAAAAACAAGACAACCAAAGTGCCGGCAGAAACAACGGCAATGGTAATAACAGCAGAAACAACAGGAATCAGGGAAACAGCAATGCCTCATCCGGCTTCGGAAACGGAGCCATGGGCAACGGCGGTTTCGGCAACACCAATACCTGGTATTTCTACTCCCAATCTGCCGTAACCCAAGGCAAACAGCAGTTTGAGCGCCTCTGGGGCAAACGAAAGAACATAGACAACTGGCAGCGGAGCAACCAGACCGTAGTAGCCGATGCCAAAGGTGTAGAAGAAATGACTGATGAACAGCGCGATTCGCTCCTCAACGAGGCACAGAAGAAAGACCTTGAGAAGGAGAAAGAGAAGAACCTGAGTGCAGAAGAAGATCCGCATCAGCGTGCCTACTATCTCGCTCAGATTCCGCTCACCGAAGAGAAAATGGCAGAAAGCAATCAGATTCTGGACGACGGACTGCTGCATGCCGGCATCATTCTGAAAGACAAACTCAATGATCTGGACGAAAGCGAACGCATGCTGCAGCGACTGGTGAAAAAGAACGCAGCATACGAACATCTCGATGATGCCTACTATCACCTCTACCTGCTCTACAACATCCGGAAGCAGCCAGCCATCGCCAGCCGCTATCTCGACCTGTTGAAAGCGAATTATCCGGAGAGCCAATGGACCGCCCTGCTCACCTCTCCTTATTATGAGGAAGATGCGAAGATGGGCATTCATCTCGAAGATTCGCTCTATGCTGCCACCTACGATGCCTTCAAGGCTAACCTATATAATAAGGTGGTACACAACAGGGCTATCTCTGACAAGCGCTATCCTGAAGGAGCCAACCGCGACAAGTTCCTCTTTATCGGCGGACTCATCCAGCTCCACGAGGGTAATATCCAGGCTTGTCTTGATGATATGCAGCAGGTGGTAGAGAAATATCCGAACAGCCGACTCAGCGAAATGGCAGGAATGATTCTCAACGGAGTGAAAGCTGGCAGACAGCTCAAGGGCGGCACATTCGACCTGAGCAATGTATGGTCGCGCCGCAACGCCGTACTCAATGATGATGTCAGATCCAAAGCAAAGGTATTCAGCATTGAGCGCAACGAGCCGTTCGTCTTCATGCTCGCCTACGTTCCTGATTCTGTAAACGAGAACCAGTTGCTCTTCGAGATGGCGAAATATAATTTCACCTCCTATCTCGTGCGTAATTTCGACCTCGTCATTGACGAGCAGAATGGTCTGCACCGCATGCAGGTAAAGGGATTCCGCAATTACGATGAAGCACGCCAGTATGCTAACGACATCTACCAGCATCAGGCCATCACCCAGCTCCTCTCAAAGGGAGCCCGAGGCATCGTAATCAGCGAACCAAACCTCCTGCTGCTGGGCACCAGTCTGAGCTACGACGACTATACCCTCTTCTATACCCAGCATCTGGCACCGCTGAAAATCAGCAAGGACCCACTGCTTGAAGAACCGGAGGAAATCATCCAGCAGGAAAAGACGGATGATACAGAAGAAAATGAAGAAGAAACCGGAACTGCCGAAAGCGGAACAACCGGTGAAATAGAAACCGGAACTACCGGAACATTCGATAATGGTACAACCGGAACTTTCAGTAACGGAACAACAGGAACATCCGAAAACGGAACTACCGGAACATCCGAAAACGGAACAACCGGAACCCAGGGAACCGATGCGGATATAAAGGAAGAAAAAGCGCCAAAGACAACTTACGACAACGACGACAGTCTGGATTTGGACAGCGAAGAATATGATTTAGATGGATTTTAGTGGACAGTCAGCTGGAGTAAGATGATTTCGTCAGTATATTTTGAGATAACTGAAGTTTCACAAGTCTTGCCCCACACGCTTTCCAAAAAGTAAAAAGGTAAAAAGGTAAAAAGGCTTTTAAAGGTAAAAAAGTAAAAAGGTAAAAAGAGCCTTAGCCCCTTCGCGCCCCCGTCCCCAGCGATTCCATCGCTGGTCCCCTAAAAAAAGGTAAAAAGAGCCTAGCTAGCTATACATTCCGCTAGGCTCTTTTTACCTTTTTACTTTTTTACCCTTTTACTTTTCAATGAGTTCCCAATATCGCTGGGCAAGGTCATGGATGAACTTTCGTCCACGCTCGGTCCATACGAGATAGGTATGGGTGTAAGCTCTGCCCATCTTCTCCTGTCTGCCATCGCTCTTCGGGTCTAGGAAGGCGCTGTAGCGGGTACGGCTCTTGGCTAAACCCATGTGGGCGTAATCGGCATAGAGGAGATACTGACCGCTCTGGTAGTACTGGATATGCAGGGCGCAGAGCGAGCGGTTCAACTCCTGGGCTGTGATGCCGAGTTCCTTCGCAATCTGCGTAGTAGTGAAGCAGGAAACGGAATCGAGCACGTTATCGCTATAAAGCGCTTTCGGCAGAAGATTACCCACCTGATTCTCCAACTGGATGATGTTCTCACCATTCTTGGCGTTGCGAACCACCTGCTCATCCACAACATCATTCAAGCGGCGGATTTCTGTATCCTGTTCGCCGATAAGCTTCTTCTGCTGTTCAATCTGCAGACGCTGATTCTTCAGCAGGTTCTCTTTCTCCTTGAGCGTAGCACGGAGGATTTCTTCCGCATGTCGGATTGTCTCCTCATCACTCTCTCCCTGCTGCACCGGGATATAACCACCCGTCTTGCGAATCTGTGGCAGCACATCAGCCGTAACCCAGTTCTTGAACTTCACGGCAGTAGAAAGCTTAGAGCCGAGAACTAAAGCATAGAAACCGCTCTCGTTGACGAAGATCATCTGCTGGCGGCGTTTTGAGGGTGTACCATCCTTACGCAGGCTTCCCGATACCTTGACGCTGTGTTTTACAGCGTCAAGTGGGTTAACTAACTGAGCTACAGCGCATCTTGCTCTTTTATACCCCAGCACATCACAGACATCCTTTGCACAGAACAAAGGTTCTCCATTCCCATCGGTCAAGGTACGAATCTTACCGAATTCAGGGTTTTCAAACACGACAGCAATTGCTACCTTCTTATCCATTTCTACTTTATTTGTATTAACTGACTTTACCATAATAATTTGTTTTTAAAAATTAATCACTAAAAATTCAACATTCAACACTCAACATTCAACATTACAAAATTGTAATCCAAACGCTCTCCTCCCGTTCTCTTGCTGCGGTAATGGCATTGATGAGCCTGTGCAGCCAGATGCGGGAATTAAAGACGGCACCCTGTAATTTATTTTCACCTACCAGAATGCAGCCCTGCGTATCATCGGGATAATTACCGGCATGGATGCGGATGCCCTCAAAATCAGGAACACCCTGCACCAGCGGAAGCCACTTCTTGAACCTTGGCGATTTCGAGATAACAACAGGATACGAGCCCTCCGGTATCGCCGTATGACCCGGTATCTTGCGGGCTTTCTTACCCGATACCCTACTGTACCGTCCATCCTCCTCTTCCGGTTTCAGTTCGACACCCAGGAGGTTTCTCCACGTAGGCTCCAAGGTATCACAGAAGTAATGCTCCTTGTCCAACTTCGCCTTATCGAAGCTGTGCTCAAAGATACGCTTGTCGCCTATTTTTACCCCCGAACGCCAGGTACGCTTCACGTCCTTATCGTTCAGGATATAAAGATGACCTATCGTATAAGTCTTCTTTTTTGCTATTCTTTTTACTACTATTTCCATAACTCAAACTCCCTTAAGATTCTAATATTTTTACCTCTTTACCATCCTTGCGGTTACGTAGCTTTTCAAAACTGAATAACTAAATACTGATTACGTCACCCGTTACACCCTTAGGCGGAATCTTCCGGATATAGTTTCGGTTCACCCAATTACGCAACATCGAAGGAGTGCCCTTCTTGTCCATGCCCAACTGCGATCGGAGATATTCTGCCTGCTGGAAATTAAAGACATCAGGCAACTGCTGCAACAGATTTGCCGGTCCACGCTTACTCGATTTCTCGTTCGAAAAGTTCGCCCTCTTGATGGCATCACCAAAGAAACGCATCTTGCAGTAGAGGTCGTAACGCTCGCTCCAGCGGATGAACTCGTCAATCTCCGGTTCCCATTTACAGCCGTTCGCCACATACAGCACACACGCCTTCAGGTAGGCGATGACGTTGGCACGGAAGGAAAGATTCTCATAAACCCTATCCTGCGACAGACGTGAAAACTCAGCATTCTCATCCTTCAGTTTGAGGGCAAGCTGGAATGCCTCAGGACAGTCAATCAGCCCCCTGGCGTTGTTCAGATTCTCGATATAAGGCTTCAGCCCCTCTCGGTAAGCATCATCGTAATCACCAAAGACAGGCATTTCATCACCGATTTCACGTTCCGGAATGGTACAGAAATTGATGCGGCTTATCGGACCATCTGTCAAAACTTTTGAGAAGTAACGCTGACCTTTCTGGATAGTGGTAGATGCGTTCCAGTTGAATCGGATGGTTACACGTTCCGTAACACTCTGAGTTCCCACGCGAGTCTGGCCGTACTGGTTGTCGCTATCTGAGGCAAGACACATGATACGGAAATGCTGGTTTCCGGTACCCTTCAGAGCATCAAACTGATCCAGCTCATTGAGCGAAGTGTAAAGAAATCGTCCCTGCGCCTCAGCGGTTCGCATCACGAATGCCGGATTGGTCATATCGGCATCAATCTCCTGTATAACGAGGTTGTCCGGTCGCTTACGCTTGTCCTTGTTGGCGCCCTTGCGCGTCATCTCCTCCTTCCATTCCTTCTCACGTTTCAGATTCTCCGCATCCCGTTTCCGGATATCCTCCATAATATAGCTAATCGGCTTGTTTACAGAAGATTTACCAGCACCCGTACCCGCCAGCAAGCACGTAGACAATGTAGCCTCATGCACTACATTATCAATATATCGGAAGCTCGTCTGCCAGAGGTGCGTAGCCAACGGTGGGAAGATAGCGTGCGCCACAGCCGGCTTATAAATCTCCGGTGTCCGAGATATCAGCAGTTCCACCAGCTTCGGCAGTTTCTCCGGCATCGCTGGCGGTTCGGGATAATCCTCCTCGGAACTTTGAACTTGGAACATTGAACTTTGAACTGTATGATTACCATCAGCTCTTTCAACTTTTAACTGTAAACTATTAACTTGTTGGCTGGCCTGTTTTTCCGCCAGCGCATTCACCCTTATCACATCCCTCGACATCGGCTTGCAGCTGTCAGCATATTTCGCATAGAAATCATGTATCAGCTGATGGCAGTCATCCTCCTGATAGTAGCTTGGCATTTTCGTCCTCACCACCTTCATCAGTTCCTCCTCGCTCATCACCCTCGAAGCGCCTGCGCTCATGATAGCGAGCAGCGAAGAGTGCCGAGACCCGACGGTATCAATCGCCATCCCCTCAAGCCCAGCCGACTGCACGAACAGATCAAAGGCTATCAGATTCTTCTCACTGGCCTCTCCCAGTTCACCAGTGCCATGATTGCCCGAAAGTCTATTGTTTTGAACTTTATCATTACTATTGCTATTAACTGTAA
This sequence comes from Segatella copri, assembly GCA_021628325.1. GTDB lineage: Bacteria > Bacteroidota > Bacteroidia > Bacteroidales > Bacteroidaceae > Prevotella > Prevotella copri_R. Next base: position 16,946 of record JAJXAL010000073.1, read on the forward strand.
ACTGTAAACTATTAGCTTTTGCATCTCCCCTTCCGTCAACTGTCAGCCCACGGTCCAGAAAAGCCTGTCTGCGAGCCTGTATTTCGCTCTCCGGCAGCACTGCGCACCACATTTTAGACCGGTAGATTTCCGAGTCCTTATCCGTCAGGAAAATCATTCTCTCAGGTGTGATGCAGCTCTCATCATAAGGCACACCGAGCGCCTCACAATACGCCTTCTGCGTCTCTTCGATGGTCATCCCAATCGGCATTCTAATCCCGATATGCAGTTTTTTGCGAGCGCTATAACAAAGATGCAGCAACGAGCCGTTCCATATCCCCGAAGAGCAGTTCAGTTCGCGCGCCTTCTCAATCGCCTTCTCCACATACTCCTTATCATCCACATCGATAATCGTCTGGAAGAGAAAGCTTTCCGGCAAGGCATTCTCCTGTCTGCGCACATTATTTTTGAACATCCGTAGTGCGGACAGAAGAAAGGCAGTTCGCTCTTCAGCCTTTCCTGCGCCTTCTTCACCGCCTGCGCATCGTTCAAATCCACTCCGTCAATCGGCAATTCTCCCCGAATCTGCTGAATCATCTTTTTAACGGCAGCCGATTCAATCACCTTATCATAAGTATCCATGCCATAAGAAAAAACTTTCCCCTTATTACCCTTACGATAAGGATTAATTGCCACTACATGTACTATCTCCATTTTACCTCCATATTTTTATTAATCGAACACTTCGCTGTTAATCATGATATACCCTGAGCCACAGCTTACATTGATAGGCAGAATCAGCGAGTTATCCGAAATCTCGTCAACCCCATTCGCCTCGAAAAGCGAAGCATTCTCGGCATCATTCAGTCTGCTCTTGACGAACCCTAGCACCCATTTTGCCGCAATCTTCTCGGCAGCAACACGCCTGTCTACGAGGTCCTTCACCAGCTGTTCATCGCAGAAGTTGATATCCGCATTCACGTTCTCAGCCTCCGCTTCTTCCTTCCCCATTTCCTGGTTCTCGAAGAAGAGGTTATACTTGATTTTCATATTCTTCATCATCACGATGTTCAGATTTTTCAGTTCCCCCTCCGAGTCAGCAATCGTCTCATAGAGTTTCTGAACCGACTTCTTGAAGATGTTCTTCAAGTCCATCAGGCAGTAATAGATTTTGCCTCCAATCACCACGACCCTCAGTTTTCCGTACTGCGGATGAGTAAAATAAAAAGGTTTCATTGCTTTCATCTTATAAATTCCTTTTAAAACAGTTGGGCGCTCCCACAACGGTTGATGTGCCTATACACAAAAGCCCCCGAAACCCAGACCATATCGGTTCTGAATTCCGGGGGCAAATGTACGGCGATTCTGCGACACTGCTATGGTACGATGAAGTACGGTCGTACCACATCGTACCAAAAATTATCTCAAAATGAATAACTACAGAAAATTGCGGAAACAGCATAATACGCTAAAACGAAAACTGCGGAAACACCCAATATCATATGTTAAAAAAGTGCGGAAATTCGATTTTTTCTATTTTTTAACATTCAAATTTCATTTTTTTCTGTATCTTTGCGGTGTAAAATGTGATACCAGTATCAAAAATAGTACTCTAATATGATATTTGAACGTAAAAAACTGCTGGAGCAAGGCTAACTGTCCTTTTGTTCCATAGTTGCATTTGCAGTGAGCATACTTCTATGAAAAGCCCCCGAAACTCAGACCATATCGGTTCTGAATTTCGGGGGTAAATTATCTCAAAATATCCATGATTTCCTCATCAAAATCATATTTATAAGCATGATCCTTAGCTTTATTGAATCCACCTCTCAAACTTTCTGCATCCATATCCCAGAAAATGCCAAACACTTTCCAGGTGTGCTGGATGTTCAGTTCCGTTGCCAGTATATCGGCAAGTTCCCCTCTTTTCCACCACGGCATTTTGTTGACGGGCTTGAAATCATCATTCAGGATTTGAGCGTCTCTAAGTAGTCGGAATATCTTTGTTGCTTTGGCATTGCAAAGTTCAAAAGGAACAATCCTGCCTTCCAATAGGAAACAAGACGGTGTATGTTCTTCATCTTTTTCAGGTTTAGATTGGTCATTCACCACTTCCAAGTCGACCGTAGGAGCTCTGTCTCTCGCTCCTGCAGACCCCGTTCCAGGCTCTTCCTCTTCACTCTCTTCATTCTCCTTTTGTTGATCATCATCTTTACCAACAATCATTCTGGATTGATCACGGAAGACGATTTTACCTATTCTAATACTCATCTTCCATATCCATTAACTGTTTGAAACTAGCAGAATCAATGACCAATTTGCTATTGCCACTAAATTCTACGTTAATAACTACCTCGATGTTTACCGGTCCTGTCTGCACTAGCCAGATTGGCAATCCGTAAAATATTTTAGTCATATATCTTCTCATTTTAAGATAGACTAAATTTACTTCCTCAATCTTGGAAGAAGAGGTGGCCCCTGAAAGTTTTCCAGGGTGAATCCTTACTTCGGAGACATTGAGCTGCAGAGCAGTATGAGGAATGCCTCCCCCGATTTCATGTTGAATTTTTCATTTTTATTTGTTTAAAAGTTAATATTGTTATTTGTTTCTTCATGATAGCCACACAAATACTCATGTACGGCTAAATATTATAGTTGTTATTTGTTTATCAAAACTTCAGCGTTCTCAAATCTACTCCTTTGGCGATCAGTTCATCAACTATAGTAGCTTGTATACCATAAAGTTTTCTATACCCTTTATCAAGTTTTTCAACCTCACTTACAGAAACCTCATCAACTTTTTCCTTATTTGCCTTGCTCTTCTGTTTATTCAGCTCGGCTCTTCGCAAATTTTGGTGCACATAGTGCTAAAGCTTAAGCGCAACCTTTTTC
>JAJXAL010000074.1:0-19646 GCA_021628325.1 Segatella copri
ATCAACTTCCTCATCACGGTATTAACAGCTGTAGCCAGCTCATTCTGTGTACAGAACTGCTAAAAGAAGGGAGGTTGCCATGACACAGAAACATCGTAGCATTTCACTCATCGTGATCCACTGTTCTGCCACGAGAGTGACTCAGGATTTCACATTCGAGCAGTTGGAGGCCTGCCATCTTGCCCGCGGTTTCAAGAGTATCGGCTATCATTATTACATCACGAAGGATGGTGTGATATATCCGGGTCGTCCGGAGTCGGAAGTCGGAGCCCATGCCCGTCATTACAATGCCCACAGCATCGGCATCTGTTATGAGGGAGGTCTCGACAAGAACGGCAAGCCTGCCGATACGCGCACTCCAGCCCAGAATCAGGCTCTGTATTCGCTTCTGGAGAGCCTCTGCCTCTCCTATCCTGATGCAGAAATACTGGGCCACCGCGATTTGCCGAACGTTCACAAAGACTGTCCGTCGTTTGATGTCAAGCGATGGCTAAAGTTGGTAGATTTCCACATCTAGCCGAAGCCAGAGGATATAGATGTCTATACTTAGAAAATTACTAAAAAAGGGTGTGTCATGCAGTTATGACACACCCTTTTTCTGTTTATCTATTTCTTCTTGGGCAAACCTATCTTCTTGCCTACCTTGAAACGGTCGAAACCTTCGCCATAAACACCGATGACGGCACTCTGGCTGACAAAGGCGGTAGGATCTATCTCGTCGATAAGACGGAATATCTTCTGAGACTCACGCTGACGCGCCAATACAAACAGCATGTGGACATCCTTGCCACTGTAACAGCCATGACCATCCATCACCGTACAACCGCGGTCGGCAGCGGTATTGATGGCGGCACTGAGCTCCAGATATTTGTCGCTGATGATGAAGAACTGAACCGAACGGCGCAACGCATTCACCACATGATCTACACAGAGCGACTGCACAAAGAGGCAGACATAACCGTAAATCACCATCTCCCAATCGCGCAATACCAGATAAGAACTGGTGATGATACACAGGTCGCAAATCATGATGGCATGACCCAGGGAGATGTTCCAATACTTGTTGATCATCGCCGCTACGGTATCAGAACCACCCGTAGAACCATTGCAGGAAAGACCCAGACCAGCACTGCTGCCCATGAAGAACGCACCGATGACCGTTGCCATGAACGGCTGGTCGTGAAGCAGCGGCGTCATGCCTACCGTATGCGTCTCTATCAGACGGGTAGTTAAGGCAAAGATACCAACACCATAGATGGTCTTCAGACAGAACTTATAGCCCAGAATGCGGAATGCGATGAGAAGCAGGAACACATTGAGCGCCAGATAAGATACAGATGCCGGGATGCCAAATCCCCAGTAAAGGATAGAAGCGATACCTCCTACACCACCCATCGTGATATGATTGGGAAGCAGGAAGATGTTCAAACCGATACTACCTTCTATCATCGCCAGGGCAATGATAACGTAGTCGCGGATTTCATGAAGTTTTGTTTTTCTCGTCATATAAATATACGTATTTCTTAAAATGCGGTGCAAAGGTACTAAAAAATAAGTAAAAAAAGGGCAGCTACGTGAAATATTACTTAAAAAACCAATCTTTTTTATGAAACCGGCACCTTAATTCGAAAAGATTTCCTATTTTTGCAGAAACTATGCATTATTAATAATCAAAAATTTCTAGTCTATGGCTAATTACGAAAATGAAATCAACTCGTGGCCAGTCCTGAAAAACGGACTGCACTACAAATGGCTTGTCGACTACGCTGCATTCAGCGCCTTCGGTACTTTTGAACTCACAGCAGAGGAATGGGAAAAACGCGACCTTATCGTCAACTTTAAAGGTAACTCTGAGCTCACTACGGAGATGGACCATCAGGAAGCCCTGAAGAAGGCTATCGAAATGGTATCAGACAAGCTGAAGAGTCTTTTGGGCGAAGAGGCAGCACAGTTTACCCTGGTCTGCATTCCTGCAGCTCTTGAGGCGCATACAAAGCGCCGTTTCAAGGAGTTCAGCGAGGAGATATGCAAGGCTACGGGCATGACCAACGCCTACCCTGCCTTCAGCTACACGCATGATGTAGATGAAGATGGCGATCCTGTAGATGAACTCCATATCGACGAGGCTTTCTTCCAGGGCAAAAAGATCATTCTCTTTGATGACATCATCGCATCCGGCAATTCGGTAGCCAAGTTTGCCGACCAGCTGGAGGGATATGGTGCCAAGGTTGAACTGGCGCTAGCACTGGGAAAAAAGATTTCTGACGGATATGACCAGAAATAAGATACTATAAATTAATAGTTTTTTAGGCACGTATTACCGTGCCTAAAAAACACCGTTTATTATCAGAAAGCAATTTGCTTTCCCTTTTCTATGAACTCTGCATTCACGATATCGATATCCTTCCACATCGCCATATCCGACTCCAAGGCGGCCAGGCTTGAGATATCCTCGCCATAACTGAAGAGGCGCTCTATCATCACACCATAGGTAAGATGCTCTATCTTCTCTATCGGATGAAGAACCACCGATTCCTCAAAACTGCTTTTCTTACCATTCCGGATTTCTACCAGCAAACGGGCACATAACAGTTCCTTAACCGACTGGTTGACAATCTGTTGAGGTATCTTCGTTAAATCATGAATTTCTTTCGGAGTATACGCCTGTTCGCCCTGATTGAACCGACGACATACCAGATGCATCACTACCCCACAAACCTTGATGCGCTGCACCAGTTTCAGGTGATCGTACTGCAAATCACCATCATAATAATGGATGTTCTGGTTGGTATGGCAAAGCAAGGCGCCAAACACTACGATAGCCCACGAAATCTGAAGCCATAACAGGAAAAGCGGAATGGCTGCCAGCGAACCGTAGATGACATTGTAGCTGGACAGAAAAACCTGCAGATAGATATATCCATACTGAAGTGCCGTCATGCAGACACCCGCCAGGAACGATGGAACCAGGGTACTGCGAACCCGGATATAGGTATTCGGGATGACATAATAGCAGAACACGAAGAACAGGAACATCGGAACAAAAGCCGCCAGATGAAGGATGAACGAAGGAATGGTATCACCGATATCCGCTATCCTGTCTACATTATCCACCATATTCACCGTCCATACATTGATGCTCGAAGCAAAGAGTATCAGCAGTCCCAGACCAAACAGAATGGTAGGATATTCGGTAACAATCTGCTTCCACGAACGCTCGCCCGTATGCCAGATATCATCGAAGGTAAGCTCTATCTTCTGCATCAGCGAAACGATGGTATAGAGAAACATCACGATACCCGTACCGATGATATAGTTGCTCTGCGTATTCTCGATATAATTGTGAACGAAGTCAACGATGGTCTGCGCCACAACAGGCTGTGCCTCGAAGGTGGTAGAGAGCCAGGATTCGAGCAGAGAGGCATAGCCGAAACCACGGGCTATGACAAACATCATAGCCATGAAAGGTATCAGAGCCATGAAGGAGGCAAAAGTCAAGGCAGCCACATCCCTGGCCCACATATCCTTGAGATAGAAGATGCGACCGGCAAGCATACCCATCTTGATCCAAGACTTGAGTCTGCCCCGAAAGTCTTTGATATTAGAAGAATTGAACTCTCTGATATCTTCGTAAAAACCTAGTATTCTGTTTATTACCCCCATAAGTTTAAAGTATTGGTTTCACGATAAAACATCAAATCCCTCCACAACACCACCGGGATGCCGTGAAGGGATTTGTCTTAGTATAAATTGCTACAGTTCTATGGATTAATAGAACTTGAAGTAGTTGCGAGCATTGTTGTAAGAGATATCCTCTACCATGCGAGAGAGGCTCTCCATGTCGTTAGGAAGCAAGCCCTTCTCTACATCGTTGCCGAGGAGGTTGCAGAGCAAACGACGGAAGTACTCGTGACGTGGGTAGCTGAGGAATGAACGTGAGTCGGTCAACATACCTACGAAACGGCTCAGGAGACCCAATACAGAGAGTGCGTTCATCTGGCGGGTCATACCATCGAGCTGATCGTTGAACCACCAGCCAGAACCAAACTGGATCTTACCTGGGCAAGAACCATCCTGGAAGTTACCGAGCATGGTAGCGATTACCTCGTTGGCACATGGGTTCAATGTATAGAGGATAGTACGTGTGAGCTTACCCTCCATGTTGAGCTCATTGAGGAAGCTGCTCATAGCCTTGGCTGTAGTGAACTCACCGATAGAATCGAAACCGGTATCAGCACCGAGCTTGTTGTACATCAGTGTATTGTTGTCGCGGATAGCACCATAGTGGTACTGCTGTGTCCAGTCGGCAGCGTGATCCATCTCAGCGCAAACCTTGAGGAATGCATGCTTGTACTGACGGATTTCGAGAGCAGAAAGCTGCTGTCCACGCATAGCCTTGGCAAAGATAGTCTCAATCTGAGAATCTGTGTATGGCTCATCGTAGAACTCCTCGATACCGTGGTCGCTCAACTTACAGCCGTTCTCAGTAAAGAAGTCGTGACGCTTCTGCAAAGCATCAACCATATCCTGGAATGTAACGAGGTTAACACCTGCAACCTCACCGAGCTTGTTCATATAGTCAGCGAAATCTGGCTTCTCGATGTTCATAGCCTTGTCAGGACGCCAAGCAGGAATCATCTTGATTTCGAAACCGCTCTCACGTGTCTGCTTGTGGTAACGCAGGTCATCGATTGGGTCGTCTGTTGTACAAACACACTCTACATTATAATGACGCATCAAGCCACGAGCGCTGAACTCAGGCAACTGCAACTTCTCGTTACACTCATCGTAGATTTCACGGGCAGTCTTAGGGCTGAGCAGCTTATCAATACCGAAAGCAGTCTTGAGCTCCAGGTGAGTCCAGTGATAGAGAGGGTTACGGAATGTATAAGGCACTGTTTCAGCCCACTTCTCGAACTTCTCCCAGTCGCTAGTATCAGTACCTGTGCAGAAGCGCTCATCTACACCGTTGGTACGCATAGCACGCCACTTGTAGTGGTCGCCGCCGAGCCAAAGTTCTGTAATACTCTTAAACTTGTGATCATTTGCTACCATCTCAGGGATGAGGTGGCAGTGATAATCGATAATTGGCATTTTAGCCGCATGATTGTGGAAAAGATCCTGTGCAGTCTTAGTGTCGAGCAGGAAGTTTTCATCCATAAATTGCTTCATAATTCGTTATCGTAGTTTTTAAATGTTTATTTATTCACTATGAATTGTAGCGCAAAGATACAACAAATATCGGAAAAAAGAATCGTTTAAGCGAAATATTTTTGATTATTTCACTTAAACGATTACGTTGGGTTGTATTATACAATGATTCTTGTCTTATGATAGCTTTCTCGGAACTCGCTTGGCGAGCATCCTTTCTTCTTCTTGAAGATGCGGTTGAAGTTGCTGAGATTGTTGAATCCGCAATCAAAACCTATCTCGCTGATACTCTTGGCGGTATCTACCAGCATGCGGGCTGCATAACCCAGACGGAGGTCGATGATATACTCTGAGATGTTTCTGCCAGTATGGAGCTTGAAGAAACGGCTGAACGCACTGCTGCTCATACCTGCCAGTGAGGCAAGCTCCGGCAGACGGAGTTCATCCATATAGTTCTTGGAGATGAAATTCTTCACCTTCAGAATGCGGCGGCTATCGTCTTCTATCGTTACCTTGGCATAACTGCTGGAAGCCAGCGTACGGGCATTTTCGCAGCGTGACAGCTCATAGAGAATGGTCAGGAACTGCTGCACGGCATAGAAACCATCTTTCACTGAACTTAAAGAATCGAGCATTCCGTATACCTTCATGATAGCCTGCATCGGAAAGACAAGTCCCTTCTTCGCTTCCTGCATCATGCGGGTGATGCTGGCGTAGGGATTTCTTCCGAAGAGCGTTTCATCACCCATGGAGAAATCAAACTGGATGGTAATCTCACGGATATCTTCGCTGTGGCACTCGTTCTGTTCCCATACATGCTCCAGATCGGGCGATGTGATGAGACAGAGATCATAGTCGCCTATCACCTCCTGCGAATCGCCAACGATTCTCCTTACTCCCTTTGCATTCTCTACAAAGTTCAACTCGTACACCGAATGGTTATGGATAGGATAAGTAAACTCCTTCTTGTGTCGGTCTGCAATATAGAGCACATCCTTACCCATCAGCGGTGTTATCTCGTGTATGATTCTTCTATCATCTACCATGGTACTAAATGATTAATAACTAATCACTATTTTAGATATTCAAAGTCTTCAGGATGTCGCTCATCTTCTGCTTGGTTGCGATACGGGTAGGAACCAGAGGCAAACGGAGCTCGTTCTCGATGAAGCCCATATCATTGAGGAGCGCCTTTACGCCGGCAGGGTTACCGTCAACGAAGAGCAGACTGTAGAGCTCGGTAAAAGAATGATGAATCTTACGGGCTGGCTCATATTCGCCACGGAACTCGAGACGAATCATACGGCTGAAAGCCTTAGGCAGGGCATTACCGATAACAGAAATAACGCCGGCAGCACCACTGGCAATCATTGAGAAGGTAAGCGCATCATCACCGCTGATAACATCAAAATTATCAGGCTTGTTCTTGATAATCTCATCTACCTGCTCCAGGCTGCCACTAGCCTCCTTCACGGCTACCACATTAGGGAAGTCGCGGGCGATACGGCAGGTTGTTTCAGGCTTCATGTTGATACCGGTTCTGCCAGGAACATTGTAGAGCACGATAGGCAGCGGACTAACCTGGGCGATGGCCTTGAAGTGCTGATAGAGACCTTCCTGAGAAGGTTTGTTGTAGTAAGGACAGATACTGAGGATACCGTCGATGCCGCTCCAGTCGGTGTTCTTGATTTCTTCAACGACAGCAGCAGTATTATTACCACCACAATATTTCAATATCTTGATGCGACCCTTGTTCACGTCTTTCACCAATTCTGTGATTTTATCTTTCTCTTCCTGTGTAAGACATGGAGCCTCACCAGTTGTGGCAAGGATGCAAAGGAAGTCTGCACCATTGTCAATTTGAAACTCTACCAATCGCTTGAGCGACTGATAATCAACCGAGCCATCGGTGTTGAAAGGAGTAATAAGGGCAACACCTAAACCCTTGAATATGTTCTGTGCCATAATCTATAATATCAAAAACGTTGGCAAAAGTACACAATTATTGTCAATTTGCAAAATAAAAATGAACTTTTCTTTCAAGATTGTACCATTTTTGAAAAAAATCTGTATTATTATACCATATTTCACGTTTTTTTAGTAACTTTGCACCCGAATTAAGCAAAGAACGAAGAACAAATCAAAGCTCAAAGTTCATAGCAAAAAACAAAAAAGTTCAAAGATCATCATGAGATATTTCATATTCTTCGGTTACGACGGCACCAACTACCACGGCTGGCAGATTCAGCCCAATGCCAATTCGGTGCAGCAGGAGTTGCAGCGCGCCCTCTCCATACTTCTGAGAAAGGAGATGGAAGTGGTGGGAGCAGGAAGAACCGATACCGGCGTACATGCCCGACACATGGCAGCCCACTTCGATACCGACAGGATTCCGATGGAACCCGACCAGCTGGTATACCGCCTGAACCGCATCCTGCCCCGCGACATCGCCGTATACGAAGTAAGGGAGGTAGCCCCGGAGATGCATGCCCGCTTCTCTGCCACATCGCGCACATACCATTATTATATACATACGCAGAAAGATCCGTTTGAGCGCCATTATTCACTGCTGATGAACTATCCCCTGAATTTCGAGAAGATGAACGAGGCGGCTCAGCATTTTCTGCATCACGAAGACTATGCAGCGTTCTGCAAGGCTGGTGGCGACAACAAGACCACCATCTGCCATGTAACAGCCGCCCGATGGATACAGACCTCTCCTACCACCTGGTATTTCGAGATTACCGCCAACCGTTTCCTGAGAAACATGGTGAGAGCCGTAGTGGGAACGCTCATCGATGTAGGCAGAGAAAAGATTTCGATGGAACAGTTTCTCGATATCCTGCACAACGGAAGCCGCAGCGATGCAGGCGAAAGCATGCCGGGTAACGCATTGTTCCTGGAAGAGGTAGGGTATGATTTCAAAGATTAAATGATTAGAAACACAAGGGCACGAGCCTCTTTCAACATTCAACATTCAACATTTAACATTCATAAAAATGTGGTTAGTATTAGCATTTCTCTCAGCAGCGCTGCTGGGATTTTATGATGCCTTCAAGAAGAAGGCGCTTTCAGGTAACGCAGTGATTCCCGTGCTCTTTCTGAACACGCTCTTCTCATCGCTCATCTTCCTGCCGTTCATCGTGATGAGCTATACAGGAAATTCGCTGGATGGAACGATGTTTCATGTAGCAGAAGGCGGATGGGAAGTTCACAAGTACATCGTGCTCAAGAGTTTCATCGTATTGAGCAGCTGGATTTTCGGTTATTTCGGCATGAAACACCTGCCGCTCACCATCGTGGGACCTATCAACGCCACCCGACCGGTAATGACACTCGTGGGTGCCCTGCTGGTTTATGGCGAGGTACTGAATCTGTATCAGTGGATTGGTGTCATACTTGCCATCATCTCCTTTGCCATGCTTTCGCGCAGCGGCAAAAAAGAGGGTATCGACTTCAAGCACAACAAATGGATTTACTTCATCGTGCTGGCTGCCGTTCTCGGTGCAATAAGCGGTCTCTACGACAAGTATCTGATGGCTCCACCAGAGAATGGTGGTGTAGGATTAGACAGAATGATTGTGCAGAGCTGGTACAACATCTACCAGTGTTTCCTCATGGGAGCCATGCTGCTGATGATATGGTGGCCTACCAAGAAGAATTCTACCCCATTCCACTGGCACTGGAGTATCATCTTCATCAGTATCTTCCTTTCGGCAGCCGACTTCGTTTATTTCTACGCATTGAGTCTGCCTGGTGCCATGATCAGTATCGTGAGCATGATTCGCCGCGGTTCGGTTATCGTCAGCTTCCTCTTCGGTGCAGCCATCTTCCATGAGAAGAATCTCAAGGCGAAGTTCATTGATCTGCTCCTGGTATTACTCGGAATGCTCTTCCTCTATTTCGGAACGAAGTAATGATTAGATAAAAAAAAGTCTTGCAAGCATATAGCCTGCAAGACTTTTTTTATGTTTTTACCAGATATGTGCACGCTTGTTCTTAGGAACAAAGAGTTTGTCGCCCTTCTTGATGTCGAATGCCTTATACCATGAATCCACCATTGGGAGGGCACCGTTTACACGAGCCTCGTTTGGAGAGTGAACATCCACGGTCATCAGATACTGCAGGTACTCAGGACGGGCATTGCCTGCCCATACACGTGCCCATGCCAGGAAGAAGCGCTGTTCTGGAGTAAATCCATCCTTCACACCCAACTTCTCTGTCTTCATCACATTCTGAAGTGCACGGAAAGCGATGTTCAAACCACCATTGTCACCGATGTTCTCACCCAGGGTCATCTGGCCGTTTACCTTCTTGCCAGCCAACTCAATCTGGTTGAAATGGTCAACCAGGATCTTGGTGCGAGACTCGAAGTTCTTCTTGTCAGCAGCAGTCCACCAGTTGTGCTGGTTACCAGTCTTGTCAAACTGGCTGCCCTGATCGTCAAAGCCATGACTCATCTCATGACCGATTACACTACCGATACCACCATAGTTCATCGCATCATCGGCTGTTGGGTCGAAGAATGGAGGCTGGAGAATAGCTGCAGGGAAGCAGATCTCGTTGGTAGTTGGGTTATAATAAGCATTGATAGTCTGAGGAGTCATTCCCCACTCTGTCTTATCTACCGGCTTGTTCACCTTGCGGGCGATTTCATCCTTGGTAAAGAACTCAGAGATATTTGCCATATTCTCGTAGAGAGAAAGGCTGTCATCTACCTGCAATCCGCTATAGTCCTTCCACTTGTCAGGATAGCCGATCTTGATGATGAAGTTCTCCAGCTTATCCTTAGCCTGTGCCTTGGTAGCAGCACTCATCCATGTAGCCTCGTCGATGCGCTGTGAAAGCGCAGTCTGGAGATTGTGAACCAGTTCGAGCATACGCTTCTTGCTGCTCTCCGGGAAGTACTTCTCTACGTAAATCTTTCCGATAGCCTCGCCCAACACACCGCTCACGGTACTTACGGCACGCTTCCAGCGAGGACGGTCCTGCTGAACACCGCTCATTACCTTGCTCAACTCAAAGGATACGGCACGGAAATCATCGCTCAATACGCTGGTTGCACCAGAAATCACCTTGATCTCTGCGTATGTCTTCAGATCATCCAGAGAGGTCTCTGCGAGAATCTTCTCAACCTCGTGGATTGGTTCAGGCTGACCCACGCAAATTTCCTTGAAAGCAGGGAAACCGGATGCCAGGAACACATTGCCCCAGTCGATGCCAGGATAATCGAGCACGAGCTGGTTGTAGGTCATCTTGTGATAGTTCTTGTCGATGTCGCGGAGCTGTACCTGGCTATAGCTTGCCTTAGCGATGCGGGTCTCGATAGCCATCACAGCCTCCATCTTCTTCTGGGCGGTAGCCTCGTCGTTGCCTACCATCTGGAAGAGCTTCTTCATATAAGCCTTGTATGCATCACGAATCTTCTTGGTCTGCTCGTCATCGTTTACATAGTAATCGCGTACACCAAGACCAAGACCACTCTGGTCTACCTCAACGAGGTTGTTGGCGGCATCACGAAGGTCGGCGCCCACACCGATGCCATACATCATGGTACCCTCGCCACGGAAATCAAGCTGAGCGGTAACGAGCTGATACTCTCTGCGGTCCTTGATGGCTGCAATGCGGTCGAGAGTTGGCTTGATAGGTGCCCATCCCTCCTTGTTCAGGCGAACGCTGTCCATACGGAGGTTGTAGAGCGAACCGATCTTCTGTCCGAGTGACCCCTTCTGCTGTGGCTTGGAAGCATATTCAAGGATGATGTCCTGGATGCGCTTCTGGTTCTGCTCAAAGAGATCGGTGAAAGCACCATTGTCGGTATGCTCGGCATCGAGTGGATGATTCTTCATCCAGTTGCCTGCGGCATAGCGATAGAAATCATTACCCGGCTTGATGGTCAAGTCCATGTTGGTCTTGTCAATACCGGAGCCCAACTTCTCCTGCTGGGCAAAAGCAGTTGTTGCACTGAGCAACAATGCTGCGAATAATACTTTTGTTCTCATTATTGTTTGTATTTAACTGTTTCTTTTTTTTATAAGGGCGAGACCTGCAAATGTCAGGGCGCCATTCAGCATCAGAAGCTCATAGCCGAACTTATAGCCCACATACTGCGAGGTAAGGGTATCGATGGCGAAGCAGATGAGCGGACTGGCGATGCAGACCCATGGCGACCAGCGGTCGTTTACCTGACGCTTGGTGAGCAGACTGAAGGCAAACAAACCCAACAGCGGACCGTAAGTATAAGAGCAGAGGATGTAGATGGCATCTATCACGCTCGTAGAATTAATCGCCTTGAAAGCAATGATGAAGAGCATGAAGACGAAAGCCACCAGCAGATGCATACGCTTGCGGAGCTTCATATCCTCTTTCCTGCCCAATATATCCACACAGAGACTCGTAGTAATCGCGGTCAAAGCAGAATCGGCACTGGAGAAACTTGCCGCCACAATGCCAATGGTAAACAAGACCACTACCAGGTTTCCCATCGCCCCCGAAGCCGCAAACATCGGCAACAGATCATCAGGAGCATCAGGCAAAGCCACTCCCTGTTTCTGAGCCAGCATCACCAGCAACACACCCAGACTCAGGAAAAGCAGATTGGCAGGCACAAAGGCAAAACCATAGCTGCAAACATCCTTCTGGGCCTCACGGAGCGACTTGCAGGTAAGATTCTTCTGCATCATATCCTGATCAAGACCAGTCATCACAATCACTACAAAGACACCGCTGAGGAACTGTTTCCAGAAGTTCTGTTTCGACATCCAGTCATCAAAGACAAAAATACGGGAATGACTGTCGTGAGCTATCGCAGTAATCGCTTCGGAAGGAGTCATGCCCAACGCCGACATCACCTGACAGATAATGAGGATGAGCGCAGCAAACATACAGAGCGTCTGAAAGGTATCCGTCCACACCAGCGTCTTGATGCCACCCTTGCGCGTATAAAGCCAGATAAGAAGTACCATGACAGGAACCGTGACCCAGAACGGAACACCAATCCCATCGAACACGAAACGCTGCAAGAGGATACAGACGACAAAGAAACGGACCGCCGCACCCGTCATCTTGGACAAGAGGAAGAACGAAGCTCCAGTCTTATACGAACGTTCCCCCAACCGCTGCTGCAGATAACCGTAAATCGTAGTGAGATTATAGCGGTAATAGATAGGAAGCAAAAGAAAGGCAACCAGGAAATAACCCAGGATGAAACCGATGCACATCTGAAGGTAGGTCATATCCGTTCTCATCACCATGCCCGGCACACTGACAAAAGTGATGCCCGAAATAGACGCACCCACCATACCGAAAGCAACCATATACCAAGGCGAACGGCGGTTGGCACGATAGAAAGTTTCATTACTTGCCATTTTACGGGCAGTAAGATGACTGAAGAGCAGAAGCACACAGAAGTATGCCAGAACTGTGATAACGATAGCCATATTCTCTTAGATTTACTGAAAAACAAAAAACCTCCGAGATCACTCTCGAAGGTTTCTGCGGTGCGTACGAGACTCGAACTCGTGACCTCCTGCGTGACAGGCAGGCATTCTAACCAACTGAACTAACGCACCAATCATGAAATCAAATTGAATGGCTTAGCGCTCATTTTTCATTTGCGAGTGCAAAGGTACTACTTTTTTTTGGTTCTACCAAATTTTTATGCAACTTTTTTACAGAAAATATTGAAAAAACATCGCATCCTCATATCCAACTGGGCTACAAAGCCATTGTTTCAGGATATTATTCCCCTCAAATCCAACAGATTGCAGCATTTTAGCCGCTTTTTGGTTTCTGATACCTACAATAGCATAAATCTGCTGAAGATGAAGTATATTCCGGGCATATTGCAACAAGCGTGACACAGAAGCCTTCGCGTAACCCTGCCCCTGAAACTCCTTTTTGATGACAATTCCGAGTTCTGCACGGTGATGACGGGGATCAAAATCTGTAAGATCCAGGATGCCCACCTGCTCATTCTGCTCATTCTCTACTATCAGGCGCACCTGATTGTCTACATAAATATCTGCCGAAGCACTGGTTATATAGTCGAGCAGCACCCGGCGCGAATATGGAACATTGGAAACACCCAGTTCCCAAAGCCGATCATCATTCTCTATATGGTAGAGAAAATCTAGATCTTCCAACTCTAAAGCACGTAATCGAATATTCGGTTCTTTCATAAACTACACTTATTAATAATGTACGCGCGTACCTTATAATATAGAAATAAATCTATCCTTATAAATAACCAAATTCATCCTTATCCATCACCTCCCTATCCGTAATCACCTTACCGATGTCCTTCGTATAGGTAGCCAGTTTGATATTCTCGTCAGACCGCTGCGCAAGCTGATGCAGCATCTCTTCATAGCTCATCTCGTCAGCATCAAACAATACCTGGTTTGACAGGTCGACATGAGAAGGAGAAAAGAATCCCAGACTCTTTCTGATTCTCGCAGTCATCATCTGCGTAAAGGCTACAGAGGCACGGGCATAGATGGCAAATTTGATAGGAATACTCAAAAGATGCGACATACCTGAATAATGTTTACGGAAGAAGATAAGCATCGCCTCGTAAAAAACATGAACATAGCGGAAGCTCGACTTCTGAGTACTTTCACCTTTGTAATGCAGGATATCTACGGGCAGATAATAATTCTGATAACCACCCTTCAAGATACGGTAAGAAAGATCAATATCCTCGCCATACATGAAGAAATCTTCATCCAGCAACCCCACCTTCAGCAAGGCTTCTCGACGAATCATACAGAAAGCACCGCTCACAACCTCTATCTTTGCCGGCTTATCCCATGGAAGATAACCCATGTAATAATGGCCGAAACTGCGATGCTGAGGAAACCGGCTGCACAACCCCATCATCTTATAGAAAGCCACCATCGGAGAAGGCAATCCTCTCCTACTCTCAGGAGCTGGTTTGCCATTGGCTCCCAACATCCTTACACCCAGTGCACCGGCATCAGGATGAGAACGCATAAAACAGACAGCATCCTTGAGAACATGCTCACCGATAATGGTATCCGGATTCAGCAAAAGGACCAGATCACTCTCGCTCTTGCGGATAGCAAGATTGTTGGCACGGGCAAATCCGTTATTATGCGTACAGGCTACAACATGGAGATTAGGATATCGGGAAGCCGGGAAACACTGTTCGAGATATTCCACCGTTCCATCCTGAGAATGATTATCAACCACGATAATCTCTGCCGTATCGCCACTTGCATCACCCTGCTGCCCACACTCCAACACGCCGATAGCTTTCTCTACCGAACGCAGACACTGGGCAAGATAGTACTTCACATTATAGCTTACTATGATAACACTGAGTTTCATATCGAATAGCAAATATTAGATACTGAGAGTTTAACCTTCCGCCTCTGTTGTTTCGTCCTCACATCTTCCGACAGAAGGATAAACAAAGAAGAGACAGAGAAAAAGGATGATAGCCATATATCCGAAAGCAGGCGCCATCGTCTGATAATACATAAACGTATTGATCAGCATTGGCAAGCAGAGCATATTCAGACGAGCAGTGCCCAGAGGAAGAAGTGCATCTCCCTTACGGGTTACCAACTGACGGTGAATAGCCTTGAAACTGAAGAGTTTGAGCGCCAAAGGAATAACGGCAATGGTAAGAAACTCCATCGCTACGGTAATCACATAGACCAACGTGACATCCCCTGCCAGATTAGTAGGTTCCAGAATTTCGGTCTCATAGAGCAAGACCAACAGGAATCCTACCAACAGGACAAAGAGGAAATTGGTCATCAATATTCGTTGTACTTGTTTGATTTTCATTTTATTGTCTTTTGTTATTGTCCAAATGGAGTTCTGTTCAGAATACTCCTTCCGAGGGTAACCTCATCTGTATACTCCAATTCATCACCCACCGAGATACCACGGGCGATAACAGAGAGTTTAACTGGATAATCAGCAAGTTTACGGGAGATATAGAAGTTGGTAGTATCACCCTCCATCGTACTGCTGAGAGCAAAAATCACCTCCTTCACCCCACCTTCAGCCACACGCCGAACCAGCGAATCTATTTCTATATCCGAAGGACCGATACCATCCATCGGCGAAATGATGCCGCCCAAGACATGATAGAGTCCGTGAAACTGCTGCGTGTTTTCAATCGCCAGTACATCCTGCACATTCTCTACGACACAGATGGTAGAGGCATCACGCCGGGAATCAGAACAGATCGGACAGACATCCGTATCGCTGATATTATGACAAACTCTGCAGTATTTCACTTCACGCCGCATCCTGGAAATGGTATCAGCAAACAACTCCACATCCTCACTCTTACGCTTGAGCATAAAAAGTACAAGGCGCAAAGCTGTTTTGCGCCCTATACCTGGCAATTTAGAAAACTCCGCCACTGCCTTTTCCAACAAAGTCGAAGAAAACTGTTGTTGCATCTTAGCAGTTTAGAGATAAATACCAATACCCAGTTTCAAACCTACGGTAGAATAATCTACATGCTTCTTGAAACTCTGATCGTAGTAGACAGCTGGCTCGAGGGTAACCGACTTGCCGAGGAAGAAAGCATAACCTACCTCTACCCCTGGCATGAAATCATTATAACCTCCGGAATGAGCCAACTTTACGCCGCCACCCAGATACAGACCATTCTGCTCGATATAATAGCGCGCCTGAGCACCTACTGAGAAGTAATCCTTCACGCCTTCAAGACCAGAATGATTATATTCTACCTGACCCAACAGCATCCAATCGTCTTCTACAAAGTATCCGGCCTTAGCCTGAATACCGAGATTGAGGTCCTGAGAACCATTATAACTCAAGTTTAAGCCCGTCATCGACGCACCGATATACTGTTTTCCACTTTCAAACTGAGCATGGGCAGCTGTCGAAACGACAAGTGCCAATGCTGCAATAGCTAATTTTTTCATTCGTATCATGTAAATTTACGTATATTGATTAATACTTATATATAAATCTATTGTTTCTTCTGATAGCTGCGATACCAACCCAGAAACCAGACCAGGGCAATCACCAGAATGATGACACTGCCCGTATATGCCACGCTCTCACTCAAGGCCAAAGCTGTTGGCGAAATGAGCAGGAAGGTTGAACATATCACGGTCATAAACAAGGCAGGAACCAGCGTCATCACAAAAGGCTTCTTCTGCTGTACCAGATAAACCGTCAATGTCCAGAGAGTGAACACAGAAAGCGTCTGGTTAGCCCAGCCGAAATACTGCCAGATGATATTGAAACCATCAGGATTCTCCATCTGCCAAACCAGGATGCCCACCGTAAGAGCAAACAACGGAACGCAGATATAAAGACGCTTGCGCATAGAGCGCTGCTCCAAACCGATAAACTCGGCGATAATCAGACGGGCACTTCTCAAAGCCGTATCGCCACTGGTAATAGGCGCTGCAACAACACCCAGCAGAGCCAGGATTCCACCAGCCACACCCAACCAGCTGGAACATACAATTTTCACAACGGTAGGCGCATCGAAGTTCTGGATAAGCGACTTGCCGCCATCAAACTGAGCTATAAACTGCTGAGCCACCTCCGGACTTACGCATTCACGCCATCCACCATAATAGAAGAAATACATGGAAACCGTAGCCCATATCAAGGCAACAACACCTTCTGTAATCATGGCTCCATAGAAAATAGGGCGACCCATCTTCTCATTCTTCATGCATCGGGCCATGAGCGGACTCTGCGTAGCATGGAAACCACTGATGGCACCACAGGCTATCGTGATAAAGAGGCAAGGGAAAATCGGACTCTTCTGTACAAAAGACTCCGTTCCCAACCAAGCCGGATTCTCATTGAGATTGCAACTCTGTAAATTGCTCCAGAGTTCAGGCAATGTAGGCCACTTCACAAAGAGACCTATCATCAGAGCCCCCGCCATAAAGAGAAGCGAGAAGGCAAAGAGCGGATAAACCTTACCGATAATCTTATCGATAGGCAGTAATGTAGCAATGACGTAATAAACGAAAATCACCACAATCCAAAACATCTGGCTGCCCCAGAATGCATCCGTATTACAAATGCCACTCATAATGATAGCCGGACTGTATACAAACACAGCTCCCACCATCATCAGCAAAAGTACCGAAAAGACCAACATCACTTTCTTGGTGCGTCCACCCAAATACTTACCTACCAATTCCGGCAAACCAGCTCCACCGTTACGGATACTGAGCATACCGCTCATGTAATCATGCATGGCTCCTGCGAAGATACACCCGAAGATAATCCACAGATAAGCCACCGGTCCGTACCAGGCACCCATAATGGCACCGAAGATAGGACCCGTTCCTGCAATGTTGAGGAACTGAATCATGAAGATCTTCCAACTAGGCAGTACCATAAAGTCGACCCCATCGGCTTTGGTCACTGCAGGCGTAGGGCGGTCATCAGGACCGAACACATGCGCCACAAACTTTCCATAAAGAAGGTAACCCAATACAAGGGCGACCAAACTAATAACGAAACTGACCATTTTGCTTTTATTGCTTAAAATTTTCTCTCTTTTCGGTGCAAAATGCACTTTATTTTAATATTTCAACCGCAAAAGTAATATTTTTATTTGAAATAAAAAAAAATATTGGTATCTTTGTTGCCAAATTGTAAGATTATGAAGAGATTTAAGATATTTTTTATCGTTTTATGCTCTGTTTTGGCCGCAAAAGCCCAGAGTATCGTGTTCAATAACCAGATACCGAAACATGAAGTAAGAGCTGTATGGCTGACAACCATAGGAGGTATCGACTGGCCACACTCTTATGCCCAGTCTTCTTATTCTGCCGAAAAGCAGAAAAAGGAACTGACGGATATACTGGACCGGTTACAGCAGGCTAAAATCAACACCGTACTGATACAGACCCGCGTAAGAGGTACCATGATTTATCCGTCGGCATACGAACCTTGGGATGGATGTCTGTCAGGATTTCCGGGCAGAAGTCCGGGCTATGATGCACTGCAGTTTGCCATCGACGAATGCCATAAGCGCGGTATGGAACTGCATGCCTGGGTAGTAACCATCCCTATAGGAAAATGGAACGCACTCGGCTGCAAAACCCTCCGACAGAAGATGCCGAAACTCATCAAGAAGATTGGAGCCGACGGATACATGGATCCGGAAAACAGTCGGACAGGTGATTATCTGGCAAACATCTGCAGGGAAATTACACATAAATATAATGTAGACGGTATTCACCTCGACTACATCCGTTACCCTGAAACCTGGAACATCAAAGTGAGCCGGGAACAGGGACGCCGGTATATCACCAACATCGTAAGAAAGATTCACGATGCAGTGAAGGCTGAAAAACCTTGGGTAAAAATGAGCTGCTCACCTGTAGGAAAGTATGATGACCTGAGCAGATACCGGAGCTTTGGCTGGAATGCATACACGAAGGTCTGCCAGGATGCACAGGGCTGGCTCAAGAGCGGTCTGATGGACGAGCTCTTCCCTATGATGTATTTCAAGAACGAACACTTCTATCCGTTTGCCATCGACTGGCAGGAACAGAGCCATGGCAAGATTGTGGTTCCAGGACTGGGCATCTACTTTCTCGATCCGAAAGAAGGAAAGTGGAACATCAATGACGTGACGGCAGAAATGTATCACATCCGAAACCTCGGAATGGGATATGCATTCTTCAGAAACAAGTTCCTCCTGGACAACAAACAGGGTATTCTCGACTTTACCCAACGTTTCAATCCATACCCTTCATTGGTTCCGCCGATGACCTGGGCAAGCAAGAACCAACCGGAACAGCCACAGCAATTATCGGTAATCACCACCGATAACAAGGTATCAGTTTCCTGGAGCAATCCTTCAAACTATACGGATGGCACTAAAATCGCAACCCCTTATATATATAATAATGTATACGCGAGCAAGAAATATCCGGTTGACATCACCGATGCACGCAACCTGGTTGCCGCACGAATCATAGGAAATTCGTTCAAAATAGAAAATTCTGATGCAAAACATCTGTTTGTTGCCGTAACTTCAATGGACGGATATGGCATCGAAAGCCAGCCAACCCAAGAAAAAGAGGAAGAGAATCCACTTTTTGCCCAATGCACAGGAGCTGCGAAATTACTCGAATGTGACGGAAAGAAGGTATATCTAGCAGAAACTACCAAAAATCTCGTTTTTGACGTTCTGATGGTCGAAACCCTGCAAGGATGCGATATTCTGTACCTCCATGCAAAAGATAACACGCTAGATGTTAGAAACTTAAAGGATGGTATCTACCGCGTGGTAAGCATCAACAAGAAGGGGTATAGACATACGTTAGGAACCTTCAAGATGAAGAAAAATTGATTTTTTTCGAAAAAAGTTGCGAAAAAATTTGGTGGAATCAAAAAATAGTAGTACCTTTGCACTCGCAATTCAGAAATGAGGCTTTTAAATGTTGCACCCTTAGCTCAGTTGGTAGAGCAACTGACTCTTAATCAGTGGGTCTAGG
>JAJXAL010000075.1:0-19558 GCA_021628325.1 Segatella copri
CAAAGGTACGAACAAAAGAGAAGACTACAATGGTATAAACGCGGAGCCGCTTACTCGAAAAGGTGAAGGGTGGGTGAAGGGGGGGTGAAGGGTTGAGCCAACCCTTCACCTCTCACAACCCCAGTGTTTATCGGGGTTTCCGGCGAAAAGGTGAAGGGTGAAGGGTAAAATTGAGAGTAAGGTTTTTCCCGGGCAAAACCACGCTTCCTGCAGCCGGAAAGCATATCCCGAATGGCGATGGTAGACCTCCCGAAATTTTTCTCCCGACGCATCACTTTGTGCCCGGCAATGGCAAAAAGTTGCCCCAGAAGAGGGCAATATTGTGCCATAGTTAGGCAAAAAGTGGAATGAGGCTCTTTTCAACTCGTCAGGACTATCATGACGACTTCCGGGAGGCTTTCCGGCACCTCGTAAGTACTCCCTATTTCTCCTTATGGGATTGAGCCGTCATTAAACTAGTCATCCATCCACATCTTGAATCCTTCGCCACGAAGGGTTTCCAGGTGGATGGAGGCATCCTTGGCGAAATATCGTCGCAAGTTGTACATCACATTATTCAGACTTTCTTCGCTACACTTTACACCTCTCCAAACTGTATCCTTGAGGTCTTGGCGTGGCACGACTTCGCCCTTATTGATCCATAATAGCTTGAGTGTGGCAAACTCGGTATTGCCCAGTGTCTTCTCGCTGCAGCCACGGAAACTGAGCACATGAGTCTCTGTATCTACGGTGTAGGCTCCTATGTTTATCATACGGGAATTGCTGAAGTCTTTGCGCTTGGCATAGCGGTTTACCCATCCCAGGAACTCACGGCTGGCGAAAGGCTTCTCGATGTAAATCATTGCACCATTATTGGCAGCCTCAGTTTTGAGTTCTGGATCATGTAACGAAGATACACACATGATAGGGATGTCTTCTGCGGCAAGTCGGATGTCGTTGATTCTTTCCAGACTGTTCTCTTCTCCTATCATCACATCGAGGATGATGAGGTTGGGAGACAACTTCATGATAAGGCTTTCTACTCCAAACAGCGTGTTTTGAAAATAGACCTCATAGCCTGCTTTTTTAAGTAGCAAGACTGCTGTGTTGCCGAAATCCAGGTCATCATCGACCAATAGTACTTTTATCTTTTCCATATTTCTTATTTTATAATGTTTTATCTTGTTTCTTGTTCCTTGCCCATTACGATTTGTTGCTTTTAGTTGAGCGGCAATGTGAATGTAAAGGTGCTGCCCTTGCCTGGTTCGCTCACCACCTTGATGGTTCCACCATGTGCCTTGACGGCATATTTTACCATGACAAGGCCTATGCCATATCCGCTCTTATGGTGTGTGGCTGGTATGCGATAGAACTGCTCGAATATCTTCTTCTGATATTTCTTGTCGATGCCTACGCCATGGTCAGACACGCTGATGATGGTGAAATGTTCATCCTGTTTGATGTTGACTTCAACGTTTGCCTCCTTGTCAGAGTATTTAACGGCATTCTCCATCAGATTGTGCATCACATTTTCTATCAGGTACTTATCTGCATACACCAGTGCTTTCTCTTCACGATGGTCGTGGATTCCGATGGCATGTGGCTTGCTGGCATAGTTGGTGTCTATTTGTTCTTGCGCTTGTTGCGTCAGCTCGATGATGTCAACTTGCTCTTTGTTGATAACCAACTTGCTTTCACTGGCCTTAGAGGTAATCAGTATCGTCTTGATGGTATTGGCAAGATTCTTGATTTGTCTTTCAGAAGAAGCAATCATCTCCTGCAAGTCAGCATCCTTGATACAGTCTTTGATGAATCCCAACTTTAGCAAGATGCTTGCCAATGGTGCTTTCAAGTCGTGTACAGTTCCATGAAGGCTTACCTCACGATTCCTCAGGAGGTCTTCCTTGTATCTGATGGCAGTCTTCTGGTATCCTACGCAAAATACGATGATGAGGGCTAGCAGTATGGTAGAGATTAGAGTCTCTATAGAATTTATGATGAAAGAAGATGGAGTTATATCTACCTTTGCCTGTACGAAACGGATAGGTTTGAGCCCGATGCCGATAGGCTTGCTAGCCTGCCAAGTCTCAATGTCCTTTGTTTGCCCATAACTCTTGATGACCTTTTTGTTCTCATCTAATATCAATAAGGTATAAGAGAAATCCTCATTTAGATTCTTCTTGAATATTTGAGAGAGTTTCTTGAGATTAATAGGATTGCCTTTGGCGGTGAGCATGTCTTGGGTTAATAATCCCATAGCTTCTGCTTCTGTTTCTGCAATGCCTTTGTCTCTTAGATCTTGGATGTTTATTTCGTCAAAATCAATAATATCTTCTTTCTTTGGTTTTGCCTTGAGAAAGTCTTCTTCTGACATTTGTTTATAATAAACTCGTTGTTTCCCATCTTTATGTGGATTGTAATTCTTATGTGCTCGAATTGCATATTCCTCATCGATGGCAACTTTAAAAACCGAGTTTATTTTTTCGATTTTATAGTGCAGATAGTCTTTGTATTGCAGGGAAATGTTATATCCTTGCAACAATGTGATGACTATGATTGCCAAAATCGTTATACTATAATACCTTTTCATACCTATGCGTTTTGTTGTCTGATACTATAAACTGCAAAAGTACTAATTTATTTTTAAACTCACGCACTTTTCTACATCATTTTTACATAATAATCTAGGGAGCAAATATGATGTGAGAAATGATGTAAAAGGTTTGCCGGTTTGAGCAATTTGCCGTAATTTTGCACCGAGATAATTTTAATGAATATAAAGAGTAAATAGTATGAAAGAATTATTTTTATTGACTTTGTTGGCATCTTCGGCTACAGTTTCTGCTCAAGAGGTAGATTCTGTAAAAACTCAGCATATCAAAGAGGTGGTGGTAACTGCTAAGAATCACGTCGCCATCAAAGATGGTGTTTCATACACTCCAACTCCTGAAGAACGCAAGTCTTCATCTAATTATTCTGCATTGCTGGCTCGTATGATGGTGGCAGGATTGCATGTAGATGAATTTACAAATAAAGTTGAGACAAATTGGGGCAAGGAAGTGCATTTCTTTATCAATGGTTTTGAGGCTAACGATTGGGAGGTGAAAACTCTTCGACCAAAAGAGGTGGCACGTGTGGAATTCTTACAATCACCATCTGAGGCAAAATATAAAAACTATCAGGCTGTAGTCAACTTTGTATTGCGTGAATACAAATATGGAGGTTATGTAATGGCTGAGGCTAACCAAAGCTTTGGTAACTATGATAGTGGTGATTATGATGTCGCAGGAAAGCTGAAGAAGGGACGTATGACTTATCAGGCAATTGTGGGAGCATATTATAAAAATGCTCATGAAATAAGAGGTAACAGAAATATCACTTATACTTATAATGATGCTTCTACGCTTAATAAAAAGGTTGACTATGAGCAAGTTGAAAAGCAGCGGATTTATTCTACAGGTATCAGCGCCAGATATGATTCCAACAATCTGATTTGGCTGGTGCAAGCTGGTCTGAAATATAACAAAACTCCTGATATTTATACCCGACAGAACATTAAATACAATGAGTCTAAAGAGACTTCTTCTGTTTCTGATGCTACCTCTCAATCTCTTACACCCTATGTGAGCTCACAATTCTATCTGGAGGGACTGCCTCATCGTGCTTATGTATATGGTGGACTATCTTTCTCTTATAACCATAACAAGGGTAGCGAGGATTATCAATTAATGAAATCGGAAAGTCAAAGCATCATCAATGGAACAAGGGAAAATGCTTATTTGCCAAGCTTATGGCTAGGTTATGGATTGCCTGTTTATAAACAAAACTATTTGGTGTTTACTGCTCAACTCAACTCTGAGATTTATCGCACGAACTATTATGGAACCGCCGATACTTATCAGAAATTAGTGAACTCTTACTATTCCTTTGACTTAAATTATAATCATAAGTTCTCTAAAAAGTGGAGTGGCAGTTTGAAAATGTCCATACCTGTACAGAGTTATAAGGTTCAAGATGAAACAACGATGACAAAGGCTTATATTAATGGAGGCATGACGCTTAGTGGACGGTTTGATGAGAAGCATTCCGTTTATGTACAGGCTAACATCACTCAAAGTTCTATTAATCCTACTTACTACAATACAGTGGTGCGCCAGGACGATGAGGTGACAGGCAGCAAGGGTAATGCTGATTTGAAAACTGTACGCCAGGCCTATGCCCTTTTGTCATATACATGGATGCCTTCTAATTTGTTCTCTCTTAATTCATCTTTTAGTTGGGATAATATCATCAATGATATTGTACCTTATTGGCATGAAATAAATGGACTGATGGTAAAGGAGATGATTAATAGTGGCTCGTTCAATCCAATATATATCAATGTGACTCCATCTTTGAACCTTGCGCATGGTAAGATTCGTTTGAGTTCTAATATTTCGTATGTGCATGAATGGCATTCCGGTCTGTTTCATATAAACAACGGTTATTGGGGACTATATCCTACCTTGTATTGCAGACTAGGAAAATTCTGGGCTGTAAATCTCAATTACGCTTATAGTTCTGGAGAAGGATATATGCGTGGAAGTTCCAACCTTACTCGCTTCTCAGATAATTTGAAGTTAGGATTACAATATACCAAGGGAAATTTATTTGTTAAATTACAGGTTAATTCCCTTATACTTAAAAATGGTAATACGAAGAGTTGGCTTATCTCTGATTATATTGATAGTTATTCTTATCAAAGCCGTCCATGGGATAGACGCTATGTGTCATTATCTGCAAGTTATACTTTAGATTATGGCAAGAAGATTAATCATGGGAGCAATTTGAAATTTAACGGAACGACAAAAACGTCAGTATTGTAATTGTTTATGCGTAATATTAAGGTTGTTCACCAACATGACAGCATGCAATGCGGTATCACCTGCTTGCAGATGATATGTAGATTTTTCGGCAGGGAGTACTCCTTGGACTCTCTGTCGAAGATTTGCTTTGCAACAACGGAAGGTGTCTCCATGTTGGGCATCAATGAGGCTGCAAGAATATTGGGATTTCACTGGATAAGTACTCGCTCTAATTGATATCCAATCAAAGTCCAATTTGGAGCGAGTTTGTTTTGTTAACACATAGATAAATCTCTCTTGCAAAATCGCCAGTGAAGCCTTTCTACAGCTTCGCTGGCGATTTCTCAGTATATAATCTTACTCAATCATATTCTTGAGTATCCATTTCCTGAAGAATGGGTCTTCTATTTCATATCTGTCACTTCGGATGATGTAGTCTTTCTTGCTTAAACGCAATAGGGCACTGGTCATCGTGCTGGTAGGCTGGTTCCTGTCTTGTGCAGGATTGTTACCCTCGCAGATACTGACCATTACATATTTGTCTGTCTTATTGAAATTCAACCATAAACGTTCGTAGTCTAAATCATGAGTCGTTATGATGTCTTCTATGGCGAGTTGGAGTACATCCTTGTTTTTACCAGCTACCAGGTTGTTCCAAACAGCGAATGAAAGCTGTTGCGTGTAGTATGGATGGCAACTTGTAAAGGTCAGTATCTCGTCTGCAATTTGAGTAGGCTGCTCTGATACATCTTCCAATCTGTCTGCAATATATGACTTGAAATCTTCGTATGGAATCTTGTTGAGTCTCATCAGCATTCCAAAATGATAGAACGGCGATTTAACTCGCTCAAAGATATCTGTCATCATCGATTCCTGACTACCCAGAAAGATGTAATTGATGCCTGTCTGTTCCTGCATGATGGAACGGAGTTGCTTATCCATGTTTTTATCGATTTCCAGGATGCTTTGGAACTCGTCCAGGACAACAATCAGTTTGTTTTGAGGTGTAGAAACCTTCTGAATTGTATTTAAAACATCTTCTATTGCAGTTGTTCCATTGTCGGTTGATGGTTGGAATGAAACCGATACCTCGTCTGTTATCGGGTTCATGTTGATTGATGGAATGATACGGAAGTTACGAAGATAGTGCTTCATCTTTTCCAGTTTGAATTGATTGAGCAGTTCCTTCAGAAGCTTTGCCGCAAAATCTTCTTTGCTGAGCACGGCTTGCATATTGAGCCATAGGTATGGTCGTTGGGTTTGGACAACAGCCTTTTTTACGAGACTTGATTTGCCAAAACGTCGTGGTGACATAAGAACGAGATGGTTCTCGCTCTTGAGAAACTGTACGATGTAGTCCAGTTCTTTCACTCTGTCTGTAAAGTATGGGGCATCAACTAATGAGCCAAATTTAAACGGATTTTCCATAATCGAAATTTTTCGTAACGAAACTTTTCGCAAAGATACGAAAAATAAAGATGCTTAGAAGATAAACAGTCTTAAATTATTATTGTTTAACAATTTTCTACTCAGGAAAGATCGTCCGTGGATAAATAATCTCTCCTGAGCTGAAAAGAGATTGTCCGTTATCTGCGTGGAAGAGAAATCTTTTCTATCTGTGTACTGCTTTATATATTCAGGAATATCTCTTATATATTTGCGAATCTCTCTTTATACAAAATGACTCAATGTTTGCAGAAAATGGAACATTTTTCTGCTGTTTCGCTGAAAAATGTTTCCTTTGCAGCCGTAATTGAATAAAAATATAAGAATTATGGCAGAAAATAGACAAGAATTGAACCGCAACTTGGCTCAGATGCTCAAGGGTGGTGTGATTATGGACGTAACAACTCCAGAACAGGCAAAAATCGCAGAGGCAGCAGGTGCATGCGCAGTAATGGCTTTGGAACGTATTCCAGCTGATATCCGTGCAGCAGGTGGTGTTTCACGTATGAGCGACCCTAAGATGATCAAGGGTATTCAGGAGGCTGTTTCTATCCCTGTAATGGCTAAGTGCCGTATCGGTCACTTCGCTGAGGCTCAGATTCTTCAGGCTATCGAAATCGACTATATCGACGAGAGCGAGGTGCTCTCTCCAGCTGATAATGTTTATCACATTGATAAGACTCAGTTTGACGTGCCATTCGTTTGTGGTGCCAAGAACCTGGGCGAGGCGCTCCGCCGTATTGCTGAGGGTGCTACGATGATCCGTACCAAGGGTGAGCCAGGAACAGGTGATGTGGTTCAGGCTGTTACCCACATGCGTATGATGCAGAGCGAAATCCGCCGCCTGGTTTCTATGAGCGAGGATGAGCTTTACGAGGCAGCCAAGCAGTTGCAGGCTCCTTACGACCTGGTGAAGTATGTTCATGAGAACGGCAAGTTGCCAGTGGTTAACTTCGCTGCCGGTGGTGTGGCTACTCCAGCTGATGCTGCCCTGATGATGCAGCTCGGTGCTGAGGGTGTATTCGTAGGTTCTGGTATCTTCAAGAGCGGTAACCCGGCTAAGCGTGCACAGGCTATCGTGAAGGCTGTTACCAACTACAACGACCCTAAGATGTTGGCTGAGTTGAGCGAGGATCTCGGCGAGGCAATGGTAGGTATCAATGAGCAGGAGATTGCTTTGCTCATGGCTGAAAGAGGTAAGTAATGATATTGGGAAGTTAAGGAGTTAAGAAGTTAGAGGAGTTAAGACAAATGCTTTTTGGCACAAACTCAGTAAAAGAATACTGTTGTCTTAACTCCTTAACACCTTAACTCCTTAACTCCTTCTTATGAGATAAATTGTTATATGAAAATAGCAGTATTAGCTTTACAAGGCGCTTTTGCTGAGCACAGACAGAAACTGGCTCAGTTGGGCGTGGATAGTTTCGAGGTTCGCCAGTTGAAGGATTGGGACCAGCCGAAGGATGGCTTGATTATTCCGGGCGGCGAGAGTACCACTCAGGCGAAGCTCTTGAATGAACTGGGATTGATGGAGCCTGTGAAGGAGGCGATTGCTGCAAGTTTGCCTGTTTATGGCACTTGTGCCGGCTTGATTCTTCTTGCCAAGAAAATTGAGGGTGAACCAAGTCATCGCATTGCTTCGATGGATATCACGGCTTTGAGAAATGCCTACGGTCGCCAGTTGGGCAGTTTCTACATCGAGGCTCCGATGAAGGGCATCGAGGGCAACATCCCAATGACTTTCATCCGTGCTCCTTATATTAAAGAGGTGTGGGGAGATGCTGAGGTTCTGGCGGAAGTAGATGGCAAGATTGTGGCTGCCCGCCAGGGTAACCAGCTCGTTACCGCCTTCCATCCGGAACTGAACGAAAGTCTGGAGATTCATAAGTATTTTCTGGGGATGTGCAGCAAGTAGGCTTCATCCTGAGATGAAACTTATTTCGTTGGCCGATGAAACAGGCTTCATGTGCACATGAAGCTATATTGCAAAGTATCTTAGGATACATTGCCAAGTATCTTAATATACATGAGCAAGTATCCTAAGATTTTTTTTATTGATAGCGGACTATCTAATCTAATTACAAATATTCATCGTATCTTTGCATTATGAATTCTTCGTTACGTAAAACTCATAATGATGTAAATGCTTATGTTACAGTTAAATCCTTTTGTATTTAAAATGCTGTTGCAGAGTTCATGTAGATGGGGCTGTGGGCCTGTTGAGTGAGCGAAACAATGTGCCTGAGTGAACTCAATGAGCCGTCCGAATAAGCCTACTGATATGATTGAACAAGCTTACAAATACGACTGAGTAAGTGAAAGAATACGTTTGCTCAGGTTCAAGAAGTCGGAATATCAGGTTCAAGAAGTCGGAATATCAGGTTCAAGGAGTCTGTTTCTAAGAGATTCCCACTAGGCTCAGCAGCTCTGCTGAGCCTAGTCAGCAGGTCTGCCGACTGCAGTCAGCACATCTGCCGAGCCTAGTGGCAACACCCTATAATAGTACAACCACACACCTTTTAGTTGTACGATAATAACCGTTTATAACAACTCCGGAAGCTGGAAGAGCTTCACGCTGTTGCTGCCTTTGATGAGGATGTAATGGTCGTGAGGCTGGTTCGCCTTGAGTGCTTCCTTCACTTCCTCTACATTCTGGAACTTGCGGTAGCTGCATGGAATATCCTTGAACTCATCGCCTACCAGCCATACATTCTCCAGACCGGCTGCCTGCAACTGGTCTACTACCTTCTGGTGCTCCTCGTGGCTCACTTCGCCGAGTTCGCCCATCTGTCCGAGAATCGCCATCTTATGAGGCACATCCATCACGCGGAAGTTCTCGATGGCGGCTGCCATGCTCGATGGGTTGGCATTGTAGGCATCTACCACCAGCTTGTTGTGCGCCGTCTCTTCCAATTGCGAACGGTTGTTGCTTGGGA
Organism: Segatella copri; assembly: GCA_021628325.1. Taxonomy (GTDB): domain Bacteria; phylum Bacteroidota; class Bacteroidia; order Bacteroidales; family Bacteroidaceae; genus Prevotella; species Prevotella copri_R. Next base: position 9,206 of record JAJXAL010000075.1, read on the forward strand.
TGTAGTTCTCCAGGGCATGATCTATCTGCTGTGGCTTCACATCGAAATGAAGACCGATGGTGATGGCGGCAAGCATGTTGTCGATATTGTAAGAGCCGATGAGATGGGTTTGAACCTCATGCCAGTCGAAACTCTCGGTGCGCCAGCGGAACTTCAGGAAAGGAGCGCAGGAGATGACTTCTCCCCATACATCGCAGTTTCCATCCTTGCCGTAGGTGATGAGGCGGTTGATGTTGCGCTGCTCTGCCATCTGTATCAGATGCTCGTTGTCTGCATTGATGAAGACGAGGGCATCGTTGGCTACGAGGTAATCATAGAGTTCTCCCTTGGTCTTCTTCACGCCTTCGAAACTGCCGAATCCCTGCAGGTGGGCACGGCCTACGTTGGTAATCATACCGCAGGTTGGCTCCACGTATTCCACGAGTTTTCGGATGTCACCAGGATGGGAAGCGCCCATCTCTACAACGGCAATCTCGTTTTCCGGAGAGAGACGGAAGAGCGTCTTTGGTACGCCTACATCATTATTGAAGTTGCCCTGGGTGAACATCACGTTGAACTTCTCGCCGAGAACAGCAGAGACGAGTTCCTTGGTGGTGGTCTTGCCGTTGGTTCCGGTGATGCCTACCACAGGAATATCGAAGTGGCGGCGATGCTCACGGGCTAGTTCCTTGAAGGTGGTGAGGCAATCCTCTACGAGGATGTAGCGCTCGTCGCCTTCCTTGGCATACTCTTTTTCATCAACAATCACATAGGCACAGCCTTTCTCCAAAGCCATGTCGGCAAACTTGTTGCCATCAAACGATGCGCCCTTCAAAGCCAGGAAGATGCTGCCCTTTGGGCAGTCGCGGCTGTCAGTGGTAATCACTGGGTGCGCTTGGTAAATCTGATAGAGTTCTGAAATATCCATAGTCTATAACTGTTATTTTGGGTGCAAAAGTAATCTAAATTATGGACATAACAAACAATTTTCCCAAAAAATGATGGTAATCTCGAATATTCTTTCTATTTTTGCAGAAATATTCGATGAATCTTTAGAAAGTGAGGTCGGAATGGGCATCAGAGATGAAAGAGAAAAAGTGAAAGTGAGGAAGGAAAAGCTTGGTGGCTATTTCTTCAGTTTATCCCAGTTGACTTTTACGGGGACTGGGGTAGGAGGTTTCTTGCCGTTGCTGAAAGGTGAAGCTACGGTCGGTGATGTCTCTGTATTAATTTTTGGTGTTTTGGCTACAGCTGTTTTTGCAGGTATAGCTAATAAAATTTTAAAATATTGATTATATGAGTTATTTAGCATTATTTTTTCTGATTTGCTGTATCGTCGGTGGAAGTTTTTTAGCTTGGTTATATACAAAACCAGGCGAGAAATGGTTGAAAGATTTGTAAAATATTAAGTTATGGAAGTTTACAATGGACTATTGTTTTTCTTTGTGGTTGGAACAATCATAGGTGGAAGCTTTCTTGCTTGGACTTACACAAAGCCAGGTAAAAAGTGGCTTAAGGAGTTATAATCCGATGGAATATACAATTAATATTAAGGGGCGCTTGATGGATTTGAGTACCCCTCAGGTGATGGGCATCCTGAACGTTACGCCCGACAGTTTCTACTCTGGCAGTAGAAAACAGACAGAAATGGAGATAGCTCAGAGAGCTAATCAGATTATAGAAGAAGGTGGAAGCATCATTGATGTGGGCGCTTTCTCCACCCGTCCCGGTGCTGATGAAGTATCGGAAGAGGAGGAGGGAAGACGCCTGAAGTTCGCTCTCGACATCGTTCGTAGGGAGCAACCGGATGCTGCCGTCTCCGTAGATACTTATCGCCCTACCTTGGCACGCAAGTGTATCGAGGAGTGGGGAGCTGACATCATCAACGATGTATCAGAAGGTGGAATCACAGGCATCGTCAATGTGCCGCTGGAGCAGAGACAGGAGGAATATCCTGAAATGTTTCGTGTGGTGGGCGAGCTGAAGGTACCTTATATATTAATGTCGGTGCAGCCTACGCTCGAAACGATGATGAAGGGCTTTGCCAGAGAGGTGCAGCAGTTGCGCGACTTGGGAGCCAAGGATATCATCCTCGACCCGGGCTTCTGCTTCGGCAAGAATCTCATCCAGAATTATCAGATTTATAATGAGATGGAGAAGTTGAACGTACTGGAACTTCCTGTGCTTGTAGGTATCTCCCGCAAGAGTATGATATATAAACTGTTGGGTGGAGATGCTACGACATCGCTCAATGGAACTTCCGTGCTCGACACTATCGCTCTGATGAAGGGCGCCAGCATCCTCAGAGTGCACGATGTGAAAGAAGCTGCTGAGGCTGTGAAGATAATAGAAGCAATGAAGGAGGGACGCACATGATAGAATTTGGTATCAAAGACTTTCTCGATATTCTCCTGGTAGCCTCGCTGCTGTTCTATGTTTATCGTCTGATGAAGGAATCGCGCTCACTGAACATCTTCGTGGGCATCATGCTCTTCGTTCTTATCTGGCTCTTTGTGAGTCAGATACTGGAAATGCGCCTGCTGGGTTCTATCCTGGATAAACTGGTGAGCGTGGGAGTCATTGCCCTCATCGTCATCTTTCAGGAGGATATCCGTAGATTCCTCTATGAGATAGGTTCGCAGAAAGGTATGCGCCGGCTGGTTCGCTTCTTCCACTCCAGCAAGGAGAGCCAGAAGGAGGCTAACAAGGAGACCATCATGCCGATTGTGATGGCGTGTATGAGTATGGCGAAGAAATACGTAGGAGCTCTTATCGTTATAGAGCGAGGTGTTCCACTGAAGGACATCATGGATACGGGTGAGGAGATAGACGCCAAGATTAACCAGCGGCTGATAGAGAACATCTTCTTCAAGAACTCGCCGCTTCATGATGGAGCCATGGTGGTGAGCAATAAGCGCATCATGGCAGCCGGATGTATTCTGCCTGTGAGTCATAACCTCGATATTCCGAAGGAACTGGGACTCCGCCATCGTGCCGCTCTCGGAATATCACAGAGCAGTGATGCCATCGCCGTCATTGTATCCGAGGAGACCGGACGAATCAGCGTGGCCATCAAGGGCGAGTTCAAACTCCGACTCTCTGCCGAGGAACTGGAAAGCATCCTTACTCTGGAAATGATATAAGTTAAGTGAAGAGCGAAGAACGAAGAGTGAAGAATTCATCACTTTTCCTACTACGTAAACCTTTACGATATGAATAATCTCCCGATTTAGCTTTTTTTACACATTTTAATCGCTGCTATTTCAAAGAAAATGTGTACTTTTGCAAAGTCGATGTGGCAAAAAGGTGAAAAACAAGATAACATCACCTAACACTTTGACAGATCTACTTAGGAAACAACAAAATATATAAAATATTAAAAAGTAAAATGGATTTATTACAGCAAATCGTAGCTCGCGCTAAAGCTGACAAGCAGCGCATCGTGCTCCCTGAAGCAGAAGAGGAGCGTACATTGAAAGCAGCCGATAAAGTTTTGGCTGATGATCTCGCAGACATCATCCTCATCGGTAACCCTGCCAATATTAAGAATCTCGCTGCTCAGTGGGGTCTTAACAACATCGACAAGGCTACTATCGTTGATCCACAAAACAACCCTAAGACTGAGGAGTATGCTGAGAAGCTCGCTGAACTTCGTAAGAAGAAGGGCATGACTGTTGAGCAGGCTCGTGAACTCGTAACTAAGAACAACCTCTACCTCGGTTGTATGATTATCAAGACTGAGGGCGCTGACGGTCAGATTTCTGGTGCATTGAGCACTACTGGCGATACTCTCCGTCCAGCTCTTCAGATTATCAAGTGCACTCCAGGTATCACTTGCGTAAGTGGTGCTATGTTGCTCATCACAGACCAGAAGCAGTATGGTCAGGATGGCATTGTAGTAATGGGTGACGTTGCTGTAACTCCAAACCCTACAGCAGACCAGCTTGCTCAGATTGCCTATACTACAGCTCATACAGCTCAGTCAGTGGCAGGTATTACTGATCCACAGATTGCCATGTTGAGCTTCTCAACAATGGGTAGCGCAAAGGATGCTATCAACAAGGAGACTGGCAAGAGCGTTTATATCATTGACAAGGTAAAGGATGCCGTAGCTATTGCTAAGGAGAAGTTCCCGGAGCTTCATCTCGATGGTGAACTTCAGGCAGATGCAGCCCTCGTTCCAGAGGTTGCTGCCAAGAAGGCTCCAGGTTCTGACGTAGCTGGTAAAGCTAACGTATTGGTAGTTCCAAACCTCGAGGTTGGTAACATCGGCTACAAGCTCGTTCAGCGCTTGGGTGGTGCCATCGCTATCGGTCCTATCCTCCAGGGTATTGCCCGTCCTGTTAACGATCTTTCTCGTGGTTGCTCTGTAGATGACATCTACTACATGGTAGCCATCACAGCTTGCCAGGCACAGGATGCTAAGAAGGCTTAATTCAACATTCAACATTTAACATTCAACATTTAACATTATGAAAGTATTGGTTCTGAACTGTGGTAGTTCATCTATCAAGTACAAATTATATAATATGGACGATGAGTCTGTATTGGCACAGGGTGGTGTAGAGCGTATCGGTCTTGATAACGCTTTCATCAAGGTGAAATTGCCTAACGGCGAGAAGAAGCAGATCATGCACGACATGCCTGACCACAAGGAAGGTGTAAACTTCGTGTTCAAGTGCTTGCTCGACCCGGAAATCGGCGCTATCAAGGATTTGAAAGAAATCGACGCTGTAGGACACCGTGTCGTACAGGGTGGTGACAAGTTCAAGGAGAGCGTTATCGTTGACAAGAGCGTAGAGGATGGTATCGAGGAACTTTGCGACCTCGCTCCTGTTCACAACGCAGGTCACCTGAAGGGTATTCGTGCCGTAGACTCTTTGATGCCTGGCACTCCTCAGGTTTGCGTATTCGACAACGCATTCCACAGCACAATGCCTGATTACGCTTACCTCTATGCAATTCCTTACGAGTTGTACGAGAAGTATCACGTACGCCGTTATGGTTTCCACGGAACATCTCACCGTTATGTTTCTAAGCGTGTATGCGAGATTCTCGGTCTCTACCAGAACAACTCTAAGATTATCACTTGCCACATCGGTAACGGTGGCTCTGTAGCTGCTGTATTGAATGGTAAGGTATTGGATACTTCAATGGGCTTGACTCCATTGGCAGGTCTGATGATGGGTTCACGTTGTGGTGACATCGATGCTTCTGCCGTTACCTACTTGATGGAGAAGTTGAACATGAAGCCACAGGAGATGGCTGACTTCCTGAACAAGAAGAGTGGTGTGCTCGGTATTACAGGTATTTCTTCTGATATGCGCGACATCGAAAAGGCAGCTAACGAGGGTAACGAGAAGGCTCAGTTGGCTCTCCGTATGTATGAGTATCGTATCAAGAAGTACATCGGTGCTTACACAGCAGCTATGGGTGGCGTTGACGCTATCGTATTCACAGCAGGTGTTGGTGAGAACCAGACCGACCTCCGCGAGGATTCTTGCAAGAACCTGGAGTATCTTGGCATCAAGATTAATAAGGAAGTAAACGACAAGGTTCGTGGTGAGGAAGCTATCATCTCTACTGACGACAGTAAGGTGAAGGTAGTGGTAGTTCCTACCGATGAGGAGATCGTTATCGCTCGCGATACAATGGAGTTGGTTGCTAAGAAGTAAATCCAACACAATAATATCATATAAGGTGAAGACTGAAACATAAGTGAATGGTCTTCACCTTATTTCTTTCCTATTCATTATTACATACTGAGGCTCCTGCCTGATGAGGATGGAAGCGTCACTTAAATTTTGCGAATTATGAAAACAAAGATTGTAACTTTCGGAGAAATATTGCTTAGAATTTCTAAGCCCGGTTATCAACGTTTATTCCAGGGACATCGTATGTTTGGCAACTATGGTGGCAGTGAGGCAAATGCAGCTATTTCTTTGGCTTATTTGGGTGATAATGTCGAGTATGTTACCCGTGTGCCATACGGTGAGATGGGAGAGGCTGCATTGATGCATCTCAGGGAGTATGGTCTGAATGTTTCTCATGTGGTGCGTGGTGGCGATCGTCTCGGTACCTATTACTTCGAGGAAGCTGTGGCGATGCGCAATTCTCGTGTAGTCTATGACCGCAAGAATTCTTCTTTCTATACCTTGAAGCGGGGTATGGTGAAATGGAATCAGGTATTGGCGGATGCTGCCGTGTTCCATTGCTCAGGTATTACCTGCGCCATCAGTCGTGATGCAATGGAATCTACGATGGATGCCATCAAGCTGGCTGTAGCCGATGGTCTGACCATTGCCTGCGATATCAACTATCGCAAGAATCTCTGGGGATACGGTCTGGAACCTCACGATGTGCTCTTCCAGATGATGCAGTATAGCGACATCATCTTTGGTGATCAGAATGAGTGGGAGATAGCCAGTGGAGTGCCTCATATTCCTTTCGAGGCTTTGGATGAAAACTATGTAATAGACAGGGAGGCTTATCTGTCGTATTTCCGTAAGATGCACCATCTCTTCCCTAAGTGCAAGAAGATGGTGATGGCAGTAAGAAATCAGATTGCCAGCAGTCATCATACACTGAGTGGTCTGCTCTATGATGCTGTGGAAGATCAGCTCTATACAACAAGAATATATGATATAGAGCCGATTGTTGATCCGATGGGTGTAGGCGATGCCTTCGTTGCTGCCTATATTCACGCACATCAGAAGTGGGGCGACAAGAACCAGTATTGCCTGGATTTCTCGCTGTCGGCTAGTGCCATCAAGAATACGATTCCGGGCGATCAGAACCTGGTAAGTGAAGAGGAAATCATCTCGAACATGACTTCTTCGGGAGGAAGAATCCAGCGTTAAGAATAAGTAATAAGAGTATAATAATAAAGGGCAACCTGTTTGGGCTGCCCTTTATTATTATCGTTTGTTTTGTTCTTGTTTTTTTGCTTTTACGGTTGGCTTTCGCCTTCCACATATTCTTCCATAAACATATGTTCGCCATCAAACACGGCGTAGGTGAACTGCCATATCCAGTCACCCAGAATCATCAGGCGGGTCTTCTTGCTCAGCATCAGGTCCAGTTCGATGTGGCGATGACCGAACATGAAGTAATCTACATCCTTGTGGCTTTGCATATACTGTTTGGCAAAGCGTACCAGAAATTCCTTCTTTTCGCCCATATAAGGCTCTTCCTTGCCATCGGCACGCTTCAGTCGGCTGTGCTTCGCCCAGTTCAATCCCAGCGCCAGTCCCCAGCGAGGATGGATGGCATTCAGAAGGCGCTGGCAGGTGTGGTTGTGGAACATTGCCTTCAGAAGCTTGAACTTCTTGTCTGGGTCGCCCAGTCCGTCGCCATGTGCAAGGAAAAATACCTTGTCGTAAATCTCAACGGTCTGTGGCTTATAGTGCACAATCATGCCGCACTCTTCTTCTAGATAGCCATAAGTCCATAAGTCGTGGTTACCGGTGAAGAAATGTACTTCCACTCCCATATCGGTCAACTCTGAGATTTTTCCCAGGAAACGGGTGTATCCTTTTGGAACTACATTCTTGTATTCGTTCCAGAAATCAAACATGTCGCCCAGCAGATAGATGGCAGCAGCCTTGTTCTTGATACTGTCAAGGAAGCGGACGAGACGGCGCTCCTGCATGCGGGCATGCGGAATGGCTAATGAGCCAAGATGCGCATCTGAGAGGAAATATACATTTTTCATAAGCGGTTCTTTTTAAGTGAAGAGTGAAGGATGAAAAGTGAAGAATTCAATGGCTTTGTCTTTATTCAAAGCCGAGTTCTACGCGGGCTTCTTCGCTCATCATGCTCTGGTCCCAAGCTGGTTCGAAAACGAGGTTTACATTGGCTGATTTCACGCCTTCCACGCTATCTACCTTGCTGCGTACATCCTCCAGGATGAAGTCGGCTGCAGGACAGGATGGGGCTGTAAAGGTCATGTCCAGCTCTACAGTGGCATCGTCCTTTACGTCAATCTTGTAAATCATACCGAGGTCCCAGATGTTTACGGGAATCTCTGGGTCGTAAACGGTTTTGAGAACATCAACGATTCTTTCTTCTATCTTTGTCTTTTCTTCTTGTGTCATAATTTTATATTGTTTTCTGCAAAGGTAACAATAATTATAGACAATGCAAAACAAATGGTGATTTATTTTTCTTGTTTGCGCACAAAGATATGAAAAATTCTTGAATTTATGATGAATATGGAACTTTGGCTTTTACAACTTTCCTTTGTCGTGATAGGAATAAAAGGCGCCATCGGTGATGATGACATGGTCCATAAAGAAGATGCGCATGATTTCGCAGGCCTTCTTTATCTGTAAGGTGAGCTGGTCGTCAGCCTTACTGGGGAACGGACTGTGACTCGGATGGTTGTGACAGAAGGCAATGATGGTAGCATTGTTAAGTACGGCTTCCTTGATGAGCAGCCGGATATCCACGGCAGTTTCCGTAATGCCTCCGTGCGAGATACAGGAAGCCTTGATAAGTTTGAAGTTCTGGTTCATCATCAACACCCATGCTTCTTCGGTATCGAGATCCTGCATTTTGGGGAGCATATAGTTGTAGATGGCAAGGGAAGACCCCAGATCTGGACGATTTCCTATTTTGTCAAGGGCACGACGCTTCCCCAGCTCACAGGCTGCAAGTACGGTAATCGCTTTCGCGGGTCCCATACCTTTGTAGTGGGTGAGTTCTTTGATTGTCATCTTGCCGAGAGTATTGAGATTGTTGTCGCAGTCTTTCATGATGTGTTTCATCAGATCTACTGCGCTCTCGTCTTGGGAGCCGGAACCTATTAATATGGCTAGCAGTTCGGCATTGGATAGTGCTGATGCTCCTAGTCGCTCCAGTTTTTCACGAGGTTTGTCTTCCTCTGCCCATTGCGAAATAGAAAGCTTCTCACTCATAGTGTAATCTATTTATAGAAAGTCTTGTTGTATGCGCTGAATTCGCTCTGTCCGAGCAGGCATCTCTTCCACCAGGCTGAAAGGAATCCGCAGCCGTAACCCATCAGTTGGGTGAAGGCGGCACGGATGCTCAACAAGCCAATCTTCACGCTGTGATTCTCCCTGCTGCTGTCGATGAAAAGCGCAATGATATAGAGAATGATGCCAAGTAGGCCGATGCAGCCCAATGCTGCCATCGAATTGCCCAGGGTAGGGAATACGTGGACGGTGCCCAACATATACGGCAGAAATCCGAAGAAGAGCAGCAGGAGCGTACCTATCACGCCCACGGTGAAGACCATCGGCAGGAGATGTACGAGCTTGAGACTCTCTGGATACTTCTTGTAAAGGTTGATGCGGGCGATACCGCTGTTGTAAACCTGTCGCCAGAATTTGCGGAAGTCGGTGCGGCGCTTATGCCATACCCATGCTTCAGGGAACAGACGGCAACGGCAGCCTGCCTTGAAGATACGGATAGAGAAATCTATGTCCTCACCGAAACGCATGTTAGAAAAGCCATTCAACCTGAGATAAACATCCCTGCGGATGCCCATGTTGAATGAACGGGGATAGAACTTATCCATCTTCTTCTTTCCGCCACGGATGCCACCGGTGGTAAAGAAAGAAGTCATGGAATAAGAAATGGCTTTCTGAGTATCTGTAAATGATGAGTGCGCCTTGTCGGGACCGCCGAATGCATCGGCAGGTTCGCAGCTCAACTCATCACTTACAGCCTTCAGATAACCCTCTGGCAAGACCACGTCGCTGTCGAGTATCAGGAGATACTCGCCCTTGGCACGCTCGGCACCATAGTTGCGACTCTGACCTGGACCAGAGTTCTCCTTATAGTAATAATGTATATCCATCAGGTTTTCGTACCGTTTGCACACATTCTCGCAAGGAGTCTGTGAGCCATCCTCTACGATGACTACCTCGAAGTTCTTCTCCGTTTGATGGGTTAGACTTTCCAAGAGTTCGTCCACTTCGTCCGGACGATTGAAAACAGGTACTATGATGGAATATTTCATTCTTCTTACTATTAAGGGTTAAGTTTGCTCGATAAGAGTGTAATCTTTTGAATCAGAAACAGATTACTCGCTTACACGACCGAGGTAGCTACCGTCACGAGTGTCAACCTGGATAGTCTCGCCCTCGTTAACGAACAAAGGAACACGAACCTCAGCACCAGTCTCGAGAGTAGCTGGCTTGGTAGCGTTGGTAGCAGTGTTACCCTTTACACCTGGCTCAGAGTGAGTAATCTTCAGGGTAGTCTTTGCTGGCATTTCAGCCAAGAGGATAGTACCGTCTGTAGTATCAGTAACAACCTCAACTACGTCACCCTCCTTCATGTACTGACCACCGGTAACGTTCTCCTTAGCGATAGGCACCTGCTCGAAAGTCTCCTGGTTCATGAAGA
>JAJXAL010000076.1:0-19034 GCA_021628325.1 Segatella copri
TAGCCGCCTCCTTTCAATTTCAGAAGCCTCGATTACGAAAGTAGTCGGGGCTTTTTTGTTTTCCTACAGTTCTGCTTTCTTTTCGCCCAGCTTTTTCCCACAGATAGATGGGCGCAGCTCCTTTTATCTTATTACCTATTCGGTCCTGGATTTTGTAAATGTGTATAGATTCAAAATAAAAAAGGCTGACCAATAAGGTCAGCCCAATTTGATATTATTTGTTTTTACGGTGATTTCGTGTCTTCTGCTTTGACTTTTTCGCTTTGCTGGAAGAAGTATTAGCCGCAGGCTTTTCCTTGCGTACAGGAGCAGAATCGCCGGCTAGGGCGAAATCTAGTTGTTTCTTCTCCAGGTTGGCTTGCGCCACCTTAATGCGGATAGCGTCGCCTAATTGATATTTATTATGGTGACGACGACCAATCAAACAGAAGTTCTTTTCGTCGAAGTCGTAATAATCGTCAGCGATGTCGCGCATCGGAATCATTCCTTCACAGTGGTTTTCGTCTATGGTAGCATAAATTCCGTAAGAAGTAATACCGCTTATGTGGGCATCGAATTCCTCGCCGAGTTTATCTCCCATGAATTCTACCATCTTATATTTGATACTGTCTCGTTCTGCATTCTGTGCAATCTGTTCCATTTCAGAGCAATGCTCACAGAGTTCTTCGTAATGTTTCTCGTTGGCACTTCTGCCGCCATCTGCGTACTTGGTAAGCAAGCGATGAACCATCGTATCCGGATAACGGCGGATAGGTGAGGTGAAGTGGGTATAGTATTCGAAAGCCAGTCCAAAGTGTCCGATGTTGTGAACAGAGTACTTTGCTTTCATCATAGCACGGAGTGCAACCATCTGGATGAGATTATTCTCTGGTTTTCCTTCGCAATCAGACATCAACTTGTTGAGACTTCTTGCTGTAGCGCCCTTTGTACCCTCTGTTTTCATCTTATAACCAAACTTCACAACGAATTCACGCAAGGTTTCCAACTTCTGTGGGTCAGGATTGTCATGAATACGATAAGGAAGCGTCTTTGGCTTCTTTCCTTTCTTTACCTTTCCGATACTTTCTGCCACCGTACGGTTGGCGAGAAGCATGAATTCCTCTACGAGTTTATTGGCATCCTTAGAGCGCTTGTAGTAGCAGCTTACTGGTTTACCCTTTTCGTCAACATCGAAATGTAACTCTTCGCGGTCGAACTTAACAGCACCGTTCTTAAATCTTGCGGCACGCAGTTTCTTAGCCAGTCTGTCAAGCGTAATGAGCTGAAGTGCATTTTCTCCTTGATAAGGATGTTCCTTTGTTTCTGCTGGAGCAGGTTCGCCAGTACCATCAATCACACCATTTGCTTCGAGGAGTTCCTGTACCTCTTCATATTTATATCTGCGGTCGCTCTCTATAACGGTATGAACGATGCGATAGTTCTTGACTTCAGCATTGTTGTCGAGTTCGAAGATGACGCTGTACGCAAGTTTTTCCTCATTAGGACGAAGCGAGCAGATAAAGTTACAGAGACGCTCTGGGAGCATCGGGATGGTGCGATCTACAAGATATACAGATGTTGCACGTTTCACGGCTTCCTTGTCTATGATACTGCCCTCTGTGACGTAATGTGACACATCTGCGATATGAACACCTACCTGCCAGTTACCATTCTCCAATCTCTGGATACTGAGGGCATCATCAAAGTCCTTGGCATCCTTCGGGTCGATGGTGCAGGTGAATACCTTGCGGAAGTCCTCTCGTTCTTTGTAATCCTGTTCTGTGATTTCGCCGCTTATCTTATTGGCTGCATCTTCTACATTCTTTGGATATTTATAAGGTAATCCATATTGAGCAAGAATAGAATTCATCTCAACATCATTATCACCCATCTGGCCAAGAATGTCAACAACCTCGCCAATAGGACTCTTGTTTTCTCCATCCGGCCACTCGATAATCCGGACTACTGCCTTGTCATCGGTCTTTCCTCCCTTCACCTTTCTTCTAGGAATGATGATGTTGTGAGCAAAGACATCGCCAGGTGTCACGAGGTAAGCCAGATCCTTATCTACTTTCAGACGTCCTACGAAGGTATCTTTAGCGCGTTCAAGGATTTTGTTGACCTGTGCCTCCTTGATGTGATTCTTACGGCGAGCCAGGAAGGTGAATTCCACCCTGTCGCCATTAAGTGCTCCCATCGAATTACGTTCAGAAACGAAAATAGGCTTCTCGCTATCATCAGGGATAACAGAGTTTTTGCCATTTGCCTTTCTAACGAATTTACCTTCCATCACCTGTATGCTTTGATTCAGGCGATAAGAATTATCACTTACCTTAGCCAGGTAGTCATCCCATGCCATTTCCTCCATAATGTCAATCGCCAGCATCTTGAGCGGATGCGTCGTAAGATGGAGGGAACGGAATATCTCTTTAAAGCTGAGCGTTTCGCCCGGTCTTTCGGCAAAGAATTCCTGCAGCATCTCAGTGAGCTGCGCTTTGTTCATTCTTTTGCCACCTTTTTTACCTTTTCCCATAAATTATGACTATTATTAGTTTTATAAGGCAAAGAAACAAAAAAAAAAGGAGAAAACAAAGTTTCTTGGCATCTTTTTTCGTTTTTTATTAAATATGAGGCAAAAAAGGACACTTGTTTCGATTTTTTTTTCATAAGTTGCGTCGCATGCCGCCTTCATCATGCCGTGGTGGGCATAACGGTACACAGCTTCTCCACATCCTCTTCGAAAGTCTCACGATTCAATGCCTTGTTCTTGAATGCTGACCGATAGTTGTAGATAGTGCGAGGCATATAGAACAACAGGGAGGCAATCTCGGAACTGTCCTTAACGCCCAATCTGATGAGGGCAAATATGCGCAATTCGGTGGTGAGGCTCCTGCTATGTGCTGGTTTCACTTGTTCTTCTGGTTTGAGCAAGGCATTGAACTCTTCTATGAACGAAGGATACATGTCGAGGAAGGCGGTGTCGAACTGTAGCAAGAAGGTGGCTGAGTCCTTGTCTGACAAGCGTGAGGAGGAAGTCATGTTGAGCAAGTCGTTTCCTTGTCCCACTTTGATCTTTCGGTGTACCAATAATTCAAACTTGCTCAGTCGGTCAATGAATTTGGCGCATAGGTCGATATACAGTTTCGCCAATCGCTCGCGTTGCTTGTTGGTGTCTGTCAAGCGTGTGTTGAGCAAGTTGAGTGCATCGTTGAGGCTTGATAATTGCGTGTTGCTGTCAGATAGTTCGATACGATGCTTGTGCAGCAACTTGTTTTGTTGTCTATAGAAGTAGAAAAGCACGAGCATGATGATGAGGAGGATGGAAATCCCCCACAAGGCAGCGCGCATCAAGTTGTTTTGTGCGGTTAGCTTCTCTCGATAGTTCTTGACAATGATAGGCAGCTTTTGCGAGATTTCGATGATGCGCAGTCGGTTGTTGTACGCCTTTGCGTCATCCATGGCAAAGTTGATATAGCGTTCGGCTCTAGAAACGTTCTCGTTGTCTTTCTGGTATAGATACATGGCAAAGTCTTGTAACGCAAGATTCTCGCGAGTGCAGTTCTTCAGGTCACTGATACATGCCTGTACGATGTACTCTTCGTATTTCTCGGGTTGATGATTTGCACTATAGTTGTTGGCTATTGCAAATGCCGCCATGGCATAGTAACGAGAGTTGACAGGTATTTCCTTCAAGACACGAAAGTAGTGACTCAATGCCTTCTTGTCGTTACGTTCCACGTAAATGTAGTATTCTCCCAGGAAAAAATTGTAACGTTTGTCATTCTTGCTGAGCAGACCGACCGCCTGTTTCAGAAACTCAGCAGCTTTTTGTCTGTACTTGGGAGCGTATGTTGCGTCATGGCAATAGTCAGACCAATACATATATATATAATACTTCGTGATAGTATAGTCAAAGGAAAGAGATGGAGTGAGCGAGGAAAAGTCTATCTCATTGAGCAGAGACATAGCCTCTCCATAAAGTCCACCGATGGCAAGCAGTGATGCTTTTTCTATTCTGCTTTTGTCATGGTAGAACTGGTTGGCGGTCTTATCAGCCAACTCTATGGACTTGTCAACATACACCATGGCGGAATCAAACTGATAAACGTAGTATTCATTGAATAGCTTGTCATAGATAGAAAGTAACGTGGCGGTGCTCTTGTCCTTGTCCATGATTCCCTTGTAGGTGTTGATACTAGCCTCCTTTTGCTTGTAGATTTGGGATATGTTGTCTAAAAGGCTATCTAAAGTAAAAGAAAGTTTCTCGTTTCTTGTTGCAGACAAATGGCAACAAGAACATATCAATATGAATGTTATAATAATTCTTTGCATGGTAATCTCGCTTCTTAAAATTGTGTGCAAATATACAAAATTATTTTTGGGTAGCCAAATAATAGGCTGTGTTTTTATGAAAAAACACTTATTACCGCAAAATCCCCTCCAAAGACGAATGTACTTGATACGAATTTCCGATTATTTGTATGTTGCTCATTATCATGGGAATAAGGGATTTGTCATCATTCGTTTTTGTACTAATCGTGTACTTTGCCGCATGATGGTAGTAGATTATGACTATCTTTGCCGCATCTTTTAACAAAAATAACCATCAACTAAATGTTTGAATTATGAAGAAACCTTTCATTATGCTTATGATGAGTAGTTGCTTATTGTTAACTCCTTCCATGGCACAAGTAGTGGTCAATGATCCTGTAGCAACAAGTCAGGCTGTCATTACTTGTGGCAATGCTCGTTTTACGGTTCTTACTCCGGAGATGATAAGAGTGGAGTATAGCGATCAAGCGAAGTTTGAGGATCGGGCGACCTTCACCATTGTCAATCGTAAGTTGGATGCGCCTCAGTTCACCAAGAGTGAGGATGACACCTATTTATATATAATGACATCCAACCTGAAGCTCAAGTATCGCAAGGGAACTGATCCACGCACCCTTCCAGCCTCTTCAGCCAATCTTACCATCGCTATAACAGGTAATGGTGTTTCTACAGTTTGGTATCCTGGCAAACCAGATCCACTGAACTTAAAAGGAACTTGCCGTACATTGGATGGTCTGATGGGCGATAGCAAGCGTTCGGAAATGGAAAGTGGTTTGGTTTCTCGCTCTGGTTGGGCTGTGATAGACGATTCATGGGCTTCACCTCGTTCTGATGGAGGACGTTCTTATGCCTTGTCTCCTAATAGTGATATGGGGTATCCTTGGTGGACACAGCGTGCAGACAATCATGCCATGGATACTTATGTGTTAGGATATGGCCATAATTACAAGAAAGCTCTTGCAGACTATACCAAGATTGCTGGTAGCATCCCTCTGCCACCTGATTATGTGTTCGGTTACTGGTATAGTAAGTATGCTTCTTATTCGGCAGATGATTATCGCAACATTATGAGCGACTTGAAAGCCAATAAGATACCTACCGATGTGATGATTCTCGATATGGATTGGCATTGGAATGGAAATGCTTATAGTCAGTCGGAAGGTCGTGGTGGTTGGGCTGGTTGGTCATGGAACACCAACCTCATACCTAATCCAAAAGGTCTTCTTTCCGAGATGCGCTCACAAAATTTTAAGACTGCGCTCAATTTGCATCCTGCCGATGGTATCAATCAGATAGAGTCGCCTACTTATTTCGCTGCCATGAACAGTGAATTAGGTGGCAAGTACCTGAATGACAGCCGCAATAATATCAATTGGAGCCTTGATTACCCCGACTTTACTAAGTCGTTCTTCAAGAACATCATTCGTGACCATGAGAGCGAAGGCGTTGATTTCTGGTGGTTGGATTGGCAGCAATATCTGACAAGTCCATATACAAAATCTTTGAGCGAGACATTTTGGTGTAACTATGTCTTCTTCAATGAGGCAGCCAAGCGTACAGGCCATCGTCCTGTGATTTTCCACCGTTGGGGAGGTTTGGGCAGTCATCGTTATCAGATTGGTTTCTCGGGCGATGCCAACATCAGCTATGAGGCTTTGGCTTTTGAGCCTTACTTTACGGCTACAGCCTCCAATGTAGGTTATGGCTATTGGGGACATGACTTAGGAGGCCACATGTTCTCGAACGAGGAGTTGGTAAACAATCCTAACTTGGTGTTGCGATGGATTCAGTTTGGTGTGTTTACTCCTATATTCCGTACTCATGCTACCAGCGATTCTCGCATAGAACGCCGTATTTGGAAATTCTCAAATTTCCCAACCATCTTGGAAGCAGTTCGTCTGCGTTACTCTCTCTTCCCTTATATATATACCATGGCGCGTAAGACCTATGATACTGGTGTGTCAATCTGTCGTCCATTGTACTATGAGTATCCTGAGGTAGAAGAAGCATATACATACGATAATGAGTATTTCTTTGGTGACGATATCTTAGTGGCACCTATCACTGAGAAATCTGATGCAAGAGGTATCACGACAAAGGATGTATGGTTGCCAGAAGGAAAATGGTGGAGTGTGTCTACTAATGAATTGATAGAAGGTCCTCGTTTGGTTACCATGTCATTCACAGATAAGCAGATACCTTATTTCTATCGTCAGGGAGCATTGATTCCTAACAATCCTGCAGACGTGATGAATGTTACGGAACGTCCTTCGCAATTGGTGCTCAACATAATTTCTGGAGAGAATGGCAAAGGTTCCATTTATGAGGATGATGGTGATAATCCTGATTATTCATCTAATTATGCAGAGACTATGCTTAGCCAGAGCTTTGATGGGCATGTAGGTGAGTATGTCATTTCTCCTCGCAAGGGTACATCTAAGGAGGCTCCAAGTAGTCGCTCTTATAAATTGTTGATATACAATACAGATAAGCCATTGTCCGCTAAGGTGGATGGAATGCAAGTTACTTTCACTTATAATGCGGAGAGTAAGTGTACTACGATTGAGGTACCTTCTGCAAGTTGCTCTATGGGGCATCGCATAGAAGTGGAGTATGCCACAAGTTCTGCTGTGGCAAGTATCACGGCAAATGATGCAAAGATAGCTTATGACAGTGCCAGCACAAAGTTTATCGCATCTGCCCAATGCTCAAAGAAAATATTGGTAGAGTAATCAAGATAATTATCATAAAATAATTATACTATCCAAATAATAATTTAAAACAATTAAAAATGAAGACATTCCTAAAAAAGACAATTGCACTGGCATGTTTTGCCATGCTGATGCCTCTTTCGCTTCTTGCGCAAGATGTTCTGAAAGTGCACGGAATCGTTACTGACCCTTCGGGTGAGCCCCTGATAGGTGTCAATGTAAAGGCTGGCTCTTCTAGTGTGGGAGCAGTCACTGATTTGGATGGAAAGTATTCCATCGAAGTTTCACCTAAATCTACTCTTACCTTTTCATACGTAGGTTTTGAGACTGTCGTTGAGTCGGTGAAGAACCGCAGACAGATGGATGTCACCATGAAGGAGAGCTCTGATGTGCTCAATGAGGTGGTGGTTATCGGTTATGGTACTATGGACAAGAAAGAGCTTACTTCTGCCATTTCTCATGTAAGCGAGAAAGACTTCCTCACCATCAGTTCCCCTGATGTTTCCATGATGATCCAGGGTAAGGTGTCGGGCGTGAGCATCACCAATACCGCGGTGGGCGACCCAAACAATCAGGCAAGCATCCAGATTCGTGGTGTCTCCTCTCGTGCCGCAGGCAATGGACCTCTGATTGTGATTGACGGTGTGCCAGGTGGCAACCTCACCAACATCAATCCTAATGACATCGCTTCTTTCGACGTATTGAAGGATGGTGCAGCCTCTGCTATCTATGGTACTCGTGGTTCCAATGGTGTCATCTTGGTAACGACCAAGAAGGGAAGCAAGGACGGCAGAACGCACGCTTCTTACTCTACCTCTTATACTTGGAACACGATGGTGAAAGACCTGAAGATGATGAACGCTCAGGATTTCCGTGATGTTCGTCTGGGATGGGGTGACTCTGGCGTTGACCTCGGCGGTAATGTAGATTGGCTTGATGCCGTCAGCCGTACGGGTACTACCATGCAGCATACCCTGACCCTCAGTGGTGGCAATGACAAGAGCAACTATCGTGTGAGTGCCGATTATCGTGATGCCAAGGGTATCGACCTTCGTTCTCGTCGTCAGGAGTATGGCGCTCGTGCCAACATCATGCATACCACCAAGGGTGGACTCTTCACCATTACTGCCAATGTCGCTCCTCGTGTCATCTACAGCGACAAGGCTGATTACAGCGTATTCAAGGATGCTCTTGAGGCTAACCCAACTACTCCTTTGATGGATCCAGATAATCCGATTCGTTATTATAACTTCAAGGGTCAGGTTGTGGGTTCCAATCCTGTGGAGCGTCAACTCTTGGAGACCGATAAGGATGATATTCGTTTGATCGACTGGGATGGTACCGTTAAGTTGAACCTCTTGCCTTTGTTGGCAAAGAATGCATCTGGCAATCATCATCTCTCTACACAGGTGATGTTCGCTGACCATCAATATACTCATGATGCCTCTTGGTTCCGTCCTTCTACCAGCACCATTGCCATCGAAAGTGGTCGCGAAGGTGAGGCTAGTCGTTCTTCCAGCAAGGAGAGCCAGTATGTAGTAGAGTGGCTCAACAACTATAGCGGTAGTTTCGGCAAACACAATGTGAAGGCTATGGCAGGTTACTCTTACCAGTATTCTCAGTATTCTGGTTTGAACGCATCCAACAAGGATTTCCCTAATGATGCTCTGGGTCCAGACAACTTGGGTGCTGGTGAGTTTAATAAGGAAGAAGGTGAGGTAAACATGGGCAGTTACAAGAACGATGCCAAGCTCATCGCTTTCTTCGGTCGTGTAAGCTACGACTTCGCTGGCAAGTATATGTTCACCGCTTCTCTTCGCCACGAGGGCTCCTCTAAGTTTGGTGCTAACCACAAGTGGGGTAACTTCCCAGCTGTATCAGCTGGTTGGCGTATCTCTGAAGAGAAGTTTATGAAGGGCGTCCAGTGGATCAGCGACTTGAAACTTCGTGCCGACTATGGTGTGACGGGTAACCAAAACTTCGATAGCTACAAGTCATTGAATACCATGAATGGATTTGGCTACTATATATATAATGGTAAGTTCTTCCAGGTTTGGGGTCCAGCCAAGAATGTGAACCCTGACTTGATGTGGGAGAAGGGTAAGAACTGGAACGTAGGTATCGACTTCTCTTTGCTCAACAATCGCATCTATGGTTCTTTGAACTATTTCAACCGTAAGCAGCAAGATTTGCTGGGTGACTATAAGGTATCTGTTCCTCCATACCTATTCGACAATACTTTCGTCAATGTAGGTACGATGAAGAACTACGGTTTTGAGTTTGACCTCAATTTCCGCCCTGTCACTACCAAGGATTTCTCTTACGACTTCAACCTCATCGGTTCTACCATGCAGAATAAGTTCGTAAGCTTCAGCAACTCCCAGTTTGTAGGTCAGGACTATTATGATGAGGTAGGTACTTCTGATCCATATCCTTACTACAACTTGCAGCGCATTGAGAAGGGCGAGTCTATCGGTAACTTCTATATGTGGAGATATGCTGGTCATACCGAGGATGGCGAGTGGTTGGTCTATGACAAGAGCGGTGACATCATCCGTGCTTCCCAAGCAACGGCAGATGACCGTGTGAAGGTGGGCAATGGTTTGCCTAAGTTTACCTTGTCTTCCAGCCAGAACTTCCGCTATCGCAACTTCGACTTGTCGTTGTTCTTCCGTGGTGCGTTTGGATATGACATCTTCAATATCCACGATTTCTATTATGCCAACCGCAACTTCACTGGCAACCGCTTGCAGAAGGCATACGGCAAGAACTTCAAGATTTCTCCTAATGCCACCCCTGTGGTTTGTGATTACTTCTTGGAGAGAGGTGACTACTTGAAGCTCGACATGATTACATTGGGCTATACGCTCAATTTGCAGAAGTGTCGTTTCATCGACCGCATTAGAGTATATGGTACTGTAAAGAACGTGTTCACCCTCACCAAGTTTAGCGGTGTAGACCCTTCTACCTATCAGGTGAACGGACTCACCCCAAGTGGACAAGGTTCTCGCGACTACTATCCATCTACCCGCCAGTTTATCATTGGCTTGAACGTAGATATCTGATAATCATCTAAAAATATAGAAACAATGAAAATATTCAATTATATTGTATCTGCTGCTTTTGGTACACTTGCCATGACAAGTTGTACTGATTTGAGCGAGAAGCTCTACGATCAGGTGGCATCAGAGAACTATTATAATACCAAGAACGATGTGGTCAGAGCCACATTCCGTCCTTTTGAGCATGCTTACTGGAGCATAGAGAGTCGTCATGTGCTCAACGAGCTTACTGCCGACCAACTGATTACTCCTACCCGTGATGGTTGGTGGGATGATGGTGGAAAATGGCGTAGATACCACTATCATGAGTATAATGTAGAGGACGGAGGTGATTGCCAGACCGAATGGAATGGCTGCTTCCAGGGTATCATGCAGAGTTGTAAGGTCATAGAGGACTTAGGTACGCTTTCTTTTGAAAAGTTCGGTTTCTCACAGTCTGAGTTCAACAACCTTACAGCCCAGTGCCGCGTGTTGCGAGCATGGTTCTACCTTCGTTTGCTCGATGGTTTCCGCAATGTGCCATTGGTGACCACAACCACTGGCGCTTCCATGAAGCAAGTGGAGCCTAAGGTAATCTACGATTTCATAGAGAGCGAGTTGAAGGAGTGCTTGCCACTTCTTGTTGAGAAGACAGAGCTTGGAACAAACTCTACCCTTCAAGGTCAGTGGACCAAGGCAGGTGCAGCCGCCTTGTTGGTTCGTCTTTATCTTAATGCCCAAGTATATATCGGCGAGGATCATTATACAGAGTGTGCCCAAGTGGCTCAAGACATCTTGGATGGCAAGTATGGCAAGTATCAAGTAGCAGACCGTTGGGATGCCGCCTTTGACTGGGACAATGATGCTTGTGATGAGGTAATCTTCGGTTTCCCAGGTGCCCCAGGCTATAGCCATTGGCAGTATGATGGCGATACCTATATGTGGACAGTACCTGCACGTGCCAACTATTATCTCAATGATACCAAGAACAAGGCAGGTGGTCATAACACGAAGTATGCAGCTTCTCCAAGCTATGCGCCTAACGGTACGATGTATAAGTACGACTTGGGTATGCCTATCCAGAAATTCAAGAAATATCCAGACGATGAGCGTCTGAAGCTCTATCGCAACTTGGGTAACAGCAAGCGTGAGGGTATGTTCTTGTATGGCTACTTGGAGTATAAGGATGAGAATGGAGCTACCAAGCGTGTAAAGGCACCAGAGGTAGATTATGAGTTGTATATCCGTGATGCTGTGGGCAAGTTCCAGAGCACTCCTCCTACCAAGTGGCTATCTGCAACCTCTTCTACCTTGCGTGATGGTGACCATAACTCAGGTTGGCATTTCGTAAAATATCCTCTTTATAGCGATGATGATGAGCATCAGTTGGAGAGCGATTATACAGAGATTCGTTTGCCAGAGATTATCTACTCGCTCGCAGAGTGCAAACTTCGTCAAGGCAAGCCAGAGGAGGCAGGTAAGTTGCTCAACAGCGTGCGCAAGCGTAATTATCCTGCTGCTGATTATGAGGAGTATCTCTATGCGCCTGAGGGTAATGCCAAGCTTGACCTGGACGAGATGCTCGATGAGTGGGGACGTGAGTTCTTCGCAGAGAGCCGTCGCCGTATCGACCTCATCCGCTATGGCAAGTTCTCTTCTGGTACCTGGTGGGACAAGACTCCAGATGCCGACAAACATACAGAGATTTGGCCTATCATGCGTGATGTCTTGAATGCAAACCATGAGTTGGTTCAGAATCCTGGTTATAATAAGTAAACCATTTTTAATAAGATACAATTATGAAACGAAATATTCAATTGAAGCAATTCAGCCTCAGCTTGTTTATTTTCTCTCTCCTGATGACCTTGTTTACTGGTTGTGATGGCGAGAAAGACTTGAAGATCATTGATGGTAATCTGCCAATTAAGACTTCTACGTTGTTCATGGTGGGTGATGCAACCCCAAATGGATGGAGTATAGACGATCCAACTCCTTTTACCCAAAAGGCAGATGACCCTATGCTCTTTACTTGGGAGGGTACTCTCAATGCTGGAGAAATGAAACTTTGTCTTGTAGCTGGTAGTTATGACAATCCGTTTATCCGTCCAGTCAATGACCAAGAGATAATCTCTAAGTCAAATGTTAGTGGACAGACTTTTGCGATGTGGGCAGGCGACCCTGATAACAAGTGGAGAGTTACAGATGCTGGTAAATATCGTCTTACGTTTGATATGCGCAATTGGACCATGTCTACCGAATACCTCGGTGAGAAAGAAAAGCCAGCTGTTGAGCCTATATCTTTAGAGCACCTGTATATTATCGGAAGCGCTACTCCTGGTGGCTGGGAGTGGGAACAGGCAACTGAACTTACGAAGAGTTCTGACTACATCTTTGTATACGAAGGAGAATTAAAGACAGGTGAATTGAAATTTAGTGGCGAAAAAGATTGGGGTGCTTCCTTCATCCACTGCCCTTCAGATGGTGTCAAGATTAACAAAGATGGTGTAGAGGATGAGAAGTTCGAATATTACGCTGGTGGTAACGACAACAAGTGGAAAGTAGAGGTACAGGGCAAGTATCGCTTAACCTTGGATCTTGAGCACTGGACCATCAAGTCAGAGTTCTTGGGTGAGCTTCAGAAAGAAACACATATCTATATGATAGGTGATGCTACCGCAGGTGGTTGGGCTTGGGAAAACGCGCAAGAGTTTACCCAGGATGCATCTAACAAGGATGTATTTACATGGGAAGGTCAACTCACGGAGGGTACATTTAAGATGAGTGAGGAGAAAAATTACAGCGCTCCTTTCTATCGTCCTTCTTCTGACAATGTCAAAGTAGATGCTAGTGGAGTTTCGGCTTCAGATATGGTCTTCAAGGCAAGTCCTGACGACCAGTGGAAAGTAACAGAGGCAGGTACTTATCAAATCACCATTGACATCAACAACAAAACGATAAAGGTGGTAAAGAAATAATCAATTAAAGCGATTAGAACAATGAAAAAATCAATATTATTTTCCTTGGCGGTAGCTGCCGTTTCTCTGTTTGGCTCTTGTGCCAATGATGTGGAAATGAACTATCCTCCTACCCACAAGCTATCCAACCTTCCTGTAGTGGAAGGTGTCCACGATGGTGTGAAGGCTCCTCTCTATTGGAGTGTATATGAGTATTGCATGTTGCAAAACGCTAAAGGTGTAAGCAACAACGATATGGATCTTACCTCCGACCAATGGGATGAACTTATCGACTATGTGGCTACCCAACTCAAGCCATCAGGCTATGACATGATTTGTACGGATGGTTTTATCCCTATGCTTGCCAAAGATGAGAGTGGCTGTATGACCCATTACGGCTCTCAGGCTCTCAGGGATATTGCTGCCAAGTGTAAGGCGAAGGGCTTGAAACTGGGTGTCTATGACAATCCTCTCTGGATTCATGGTCCAAGAGAAACCAAGATAGAGGGCACGGAATATACCTTCAACGACCTCTTCTATAATGGCGAGAATAAGGACAAGTTGTCTCATCCTACTGCCAAGGACATGGATTTCTCTTGGGCTGTAGCCGAGAATCCCGGTTGCAAGGAGTATATCGATGGCTTCTTCAAGCATTACAAGGAGATGGGTGTAGAGTTCATCCGAATGGACTTCCTCTCTTGGTATGAGGATGGACAGGATCGCAACGTCGGTGTCACTGGTCGTGGCTATGGTCGCGAGAGCTATGCGCTCGCCATGCGATACATCGCCGAGTCTGCCAAGAAATATGGTATCTTCACCTCACTTGTGATGCCTCACTTGTATGCCGACGCACAGGTAGAGAGCCTTTATGGTAACATGATTCGTATCGTGGCAGATACAGGTACTGGTGGCTGGTGGCACTGCTCTGCCCAGGACAAGGGTAAGTCTTATCGCACATGGCCTAACTGCATGAATATGTTTGATGGATTTACCTATTGGTCGCATATCAGCGGTCGCAACAAGGTGATTCTCGATGGTGACTTCATTCGCCTCAATACATTCGATACGGATGCAGAGAAGCAGACGGTAGTTTCCTTGCAGTTGATGGCTGGTGGCCCAGTCGCAGCCTCCGACCTGCCATCTACGATTGGCAATGACATGAAGTATTATACCAACGATGAGTTGCTCGCCCTCAACAAGGATGGTTTCGTGGGCAAGCCTCTCAGCGACAAGCTCAACGACAAGAACAATGAGATATGGTATGGACAGATGACCAATGGCGACTATGTGCTTGGTATCTTCAATCGCAATGACAACTCCGACCAAGTGACAGTTGATTTCAGTACGCTTGGCATACAAGGCACCAAACAAATCCGTGACCTTTGGGAGCATGAGGACGAAGGCAGTGGCTCTTCTATCACAGCTACTATTCCTGCTCATGGTTGTAAGATCGTAAGACTCAAGTAAAGTATATAATTTACCTAATTTTGTATCACAATAAATGAAAAGTAAACTGAATAAACTATGTGTAACGTCCCTCTCTCGTCTAGAGGGGCTGTTACCTCACCTTTTGTTAGGTTGCATGATGCTCCTTACTGCAAGTGCATCTGCTCAGAAGGTATCGTCTCCAGATGGTAACCTGAGTGTGGAGTTCTCGCTTACAGGCGATGGCGTTCCAACTTATCAAGTGTCATTCAAGGGAAAACAAGTCATCAAACCCAGTACATTGGGCATTGAGTTGGCTGAGGAGAACTCCTTGATGGATAAATTCCGCATCAACAAGACTTCTACATCTACCTTCGATGAGACATGGCAACCAGTATGGGGTGAGGAGAAAGAGATACGTAACCATTACAACGAACTTTTCGTTGAGATGGAGAAGCCTTCCAATGGTAGGTTTATGAATCTTCGTTTCCGTGTCTATAACGATGGTGTAGGTTTCCGCTATGAGTTTCCTCAGCAGCAGTTCCTTCCTTATTTCGTGGTCAAGGCAGAGCATACGCAGTTTGCGATGACTGGTGACCATAAGGCATGGTGGATTCCTGGTGATTATGATACTCAGGAATATGACTATACAGAATCAAAGCTTTCTGAAATCAGAGGTTTGTTGCAAGGAGCAGTGAGCAGCAATGCTTCGCAGACCATCTTCTCACCTACAGGTGTGCAGACCTCATTGCAGATGAAGACAGCTGATGGCATTTATCTCAATATCCATGAGGCTGCTTTGGTGGATTACTCTTGCATGCATTTGAATCTCGATGACAAGAACCTCGTGTTCACCTCTCAGCTTACCCCTGATGCACAAGGCAACATGGCTCACATGCAGACCCCATGCCATACTCCATGGCGTACCATCATGGTAGTGGATGATGCACGCAAGGTGCTTGCCTCTCGCCTTATTCTCAATCTGAATGAGCCTTGCAAATATTCAGATACTTCATGGATCAAGCCTGTTAAGTACATTGGTGTTTGGTGGGAGATGATTGGTGGTGGCAAACAGTGGTCTTATACTAACGACCTACCATCTGTCAAATTGGGAGAAACCGACTATACCAAGGTAAAACCTCATGGTCAGCATCCTGCCAATACAGAGAATGTGAAGAAGTATATCGACTTTGCAGCCAAGAACGGATTCTCGCAGGTGCTTGTAGAGGGCTGGAACATTGGTTGGGAAGACTGGTTTGGCCACAGCAAGGACTATGTCTTCGATTTCCAGACTCCTTATCCTGATTTCGACATTAAGTATCTCAATGACTATGCTCACTCCAAGGGTGTGCGCTTGATGATGCACCATGAGACGTCAGCTTCTGTGCGTAATTATGAGCGTCATTTGGAGGCTGCCTATAACTTGATGAATAAGTATGGTTACAATTCGGTGAAGAGCGGATATGTAGGTAACATCATTCCTCGTGGCGAGCATCACTATGGTCAGTGGCTCAACAATCACTATCTTTATTGCGTAACCGAGGCTGCCAAGCACCATATCATGGTCAATGCTCATGAGGCTACTCGCCCAACAGGTCTTTGTCGTACCTATCCTAACTTGATAGGCAATGAATCGGCTCGTGGTACAGAGTATGAGTCTTTCGCAGGCAACAAGGCTTTCCATACCACTGTATTGCCTTTCACTCGTTTGCAAGGTGGTCCTATGGATTATACCCCTGGTATCTTGGAGGGCGATATGAACAGGATTGATCCAAGCAAGCATCATCATATCAACTCTACCTTGGCTCGTCAGTTGGCATTGTATGTTACGATGTACAGTCCATTGCAGATGGCAGCTGATATCCCAGAGAACTATGAGAAGTATGCAGATGCCTTCCAGTTTATCAAGGATGTAGCTATCGACTGGGATGAGAGTCGTTATCTTGAGGCTGAGCCTGGTCAGTATATTACCATTGCCCGCAAGGCTAAGGGCGAAGACAAGTGGTTTGTTGGTTGTACAGTGGGTGAGACTCCTCATCAGTCTACCCTGAAACTTGATTTCCTTACACCGGGCAAGAAGTATGTTGCTACAATCTATGCCGATGGCAAGAATGCAAGCTACAAAGCCAATCAGCAGTCATACGTCATCACTAAGCGTGTGGTAACCAATAAATCTACCCTTAAACTGAATGCTGGTGCAGGTGGTGGTTATGCCATCAGTCTCATGCAAAAGTAAAAAGATAGATATATTTTTCTCCCCATACCTATACCTTATTATATATAGGGGTATGGGGAGTTTATGTTCATCATCCTTATAAAATCGTTTTTATGAGAAAACCTTTACTCCTCTTCTTGCCTAAACGTATGATGGTGTTGGCATTGCCCCTCATGCTTTCCCTTTGTAGTTATGCTGCCACAGTTACTTCGCAGTTGTCTGTCAATATGAAAACCGACAAGGCTTGCTATGTACCAGGACAAACTGTTACGTTTGTGGCAGAAGGGAATATTCCTTCTTCGGCCAAGGTGCGTTATCGTTATGGTTCCCATGTGCTTCTTGTCCAAGACTTCTCAGAGGTGGCTAAGAGTAAGCAGTGGACTTGGTTGCCACCATCTGCCGATTATCAAGGTTATTTGGTGGAATTGTATACAGAGGGCAGTGGTGTGGAAAATATTCTTGGTACGATAGCCGTAGATGTTTCCAGCAATTGGAAACGTTTTCCACGTTACGGCTTTGTCGCTGACTTTGATAATTACAGCAGTACAGTCGATAAGAACGCCAACATCAAGAGCGAGATGGCATATCTCAATCGATTGCATATCAATGGTGTGCAATTCCAAGACTGGCAGTGGATGCACCATCGACCTGTAAAATTGAATGGTGATGGTTCGCTCACCCAATGGTATACCGATATTAGCAATCGATGGGTAGGCGTGGAATATGTCAAGAACTATATTGCCACACAACATGCTTACGGCATGAAATCCATCTTCTATAACCTTTGCTTTGGTACATGGAAGGATGCTGCAAACGATGGTGTGAAGTCTCAGTGGGCTTTGATGAAGAAGGATGGTAATGGCAATTATTATCAAGACTATCATGGGCTCCCTTCTTCTTGGGCAAGCAATATCTATCTGCAAGTACCGGGCAATGGCGATTGGCAGCAATATATGGTGGAACGAAACAAGGAAGTGTATGGCAATTTTGATTTCGATGGTTTTCAGATAGACCAGTTGGGGTATCGTGGTACTGTGTATGACGCCAATCATCAAAAGGTAGATTTGCCTTCGGGTTATGGCTCATTCATTGATGCCATGAAGCAGGCTCATCCCGAGAAGTCCTTGATTATGAATGCTGTGTCGGGTTATGGAACAGAGCAAATCGTGAATAGAGATGTGGATTTCTGCTATAATGAGGTATGGGGCAATGGCAACGGTTATGGCGGAGCACCAGAAGACCAGTTTGCCAATCTCTATGACATCATCGCCACTAACGATCGCTTGAGCGACCATCAGCATCCCACGGTCTTTGCAGCCTATATCAATTACGACAAGGCTGACAATGGCGGCTCGGGCGACCACATGGTCAATACGCCTGGTGCCTTGCTTACCGATGCGGTGATGTTTGCCTTGGGAGGCTCTCACCTAGAGATGGGCGACCACATGCTCACTCGTGAGTATTTCCCAGCGGCTCCTTTGGCGATGAGCGACGAACTGAAGACTGCGCTCGTAAGGTATTACGATTTCCTGACAGCTTATCAGAATTGGTTGCGTGGCGTGTCTTCCAAGGCTGCTTATTCGGCTCATGTGAGTGTGAATGGCAATACGGTGAAGGCATGGCCTCCACAAGCAAACTCCATCGTGACGTTCGCCAAGACCGTGGGCAACAGTGATGTCGTTCATTTCCTCAACTTCTCCAACACCTCCGACCTTTCTTGGCGAGACCTCAATGGTACTCGCCAGAAACCAACCCGGAAGGACAACTTGGCTGTAACCATCCAAACCAACCGTAAGGTGTCTAAGCTATGGGTAGCCAGTCCAGACAGTCATGCTGGTGCGGTGCAAGAACTTTCGTTCGAGCAAATAGGCAATCAACTTACCTTTACGCTTCCTTCCCTGGAATATTGGACGATGGTGGTCATGGAAGGCGAGAGCCAGGTTTATCTGACGGGTGAGGCTGTGAAGAAAGATGGGTATGGAGCCTACGACCTATCGCAAGCCATACCTTTGAATAAGGCGAGTGGGAGCAACGTCTATAAAACCACGGTATATCTGAAAGGAAACGAGTTGTTCAAGTTTACTGATGGTCGTGATTGGGGATATTGCAAGAGCTATTGCTCGGAGTATGAGAATTATCAATTCAACTCCCATATTCAGTTGGCTCACCTCTCCACTTTTGGCAACGATTACAAGTTTTGTGTGCCAGAGTCGGGCTATTACGACATTACCATCAACCTGGATAGCATGCGAATTGTGGTAAAAAAAGCCGATCCCATGGCGATAGAAGGCGTAACGGCGGATGTCGCTGCCAACAAAGACCATGCTCCTTGGTATTCTTTGGCAGGTGATCGCGCTCCCAATCCTCATAAGGGTAT
>JAJXAL010000077.1:0-19007 GCA_021628325.1 Segatella copri
GCAGGATGCAGTCCGGAGTAATCCGAGGGCACATCAGGAATGAGTTCATCACTCACCATTCAACATTGTCAATTCATCGCCCTGAACGGATACTTGCTCATCCTGCCCGCTTCCTTCTTGTCTTCCCACACTAATCACTAAACATTAATCACTAATTACACTAATCACTAACAACAATGAAAAAGGAAACAATCCAGAAAGTCATCAACTTCGTCATCACCGTCCTCACTGCCGTCCTCAGCTCCTTCTGTGTGCAGAGCTGCAAGTGATAGCGTCTGAACACGAATTACACGAATCGAACGAATCATATCTGTTCAAAGGACATATTCGTGTCATTCGAGAAATTCGTGTTCAGTTAAACCCTTTAAAATCCATAGAATCCAATGAAGAATCAAAGAAAAATCGATTTGATCGTGGTACATTGCAGTGCCACACGTATTAACCAGGACTTCCCAGTAGAAGCCTTAGAAGCCTGCCACAAGGCCCGTGGTTTCCACTCCATCGGTTACCACTATTACATTACGAAGGATGGCGTGGTCTATCCCTGCCGTCCAGAAAGTGAGGAGGGCGCTCACGCCCGCCACTACAACGCCCACAGCATCGGAATCTGCTACGAGGGTGGTCTCGACGAGAAAGGCAAGCCTGCCGACACTCGCACTCCAGCCCAGAAAGCATCTCTGGAAGACCTCCTCTACAGTCTCGTCCTCGACTATCCCGATGCCGAGATTCTAGGTCATCGCGACCTCCCCTGGGTTCGCAAGAGCTGTCCTTGCTTCGATGTCAAGGAATGGCTGAAGGAAATCGACTTCCATCTCTAGAATACCCGAACAGTTCCCAGATATTCGTGCTATTCGAGTTATTCGTGTTCAGAATCATCCCAGCTTGTAAGTCCTAAAAAGCTTATGGGTTGGGATTTTTTCTTTGTTTATTCACATCATTTTTCTCCCCTATCAGCACTCTCATCACGCTTGGCATATACATTCTCATTCCCCTAACCACTTTGTTTTGATACATTTATTTTATACGAAAAATCATTTTCTGCACCTTCTTCCTCATAGCCTTGTCGATGCCAAGAAAGAAGACGGAAAGGGCTACAGATATGAGACATACCAAACCAAGAAGGATGAAATAGACAATCTGGGTAGAATCTACCAGCCTATATATAATAATAGGTATAGGGAGACTCGCTACCGTCACTATCAAGCAAGAGCGATACACACCCCATATCTCCTTCCATTTGTAATCCACCATCTTCATGATGAGCCAAGGCTTCTGCACCATACCCAAGATGGCATAGACAGCAAGGCTCGTCCACGACAGAACCAATGGCGAATACCCTAATTTGAAGAATACATACGTAATAGGAAATATCATAAATCCCAAAGTTGGAGATGTCAATGCATTTTCTCGCAAACGTCCTTTGGCATAAAGTGCCGTATAGAAAGATGTATCAAATACCTGAAACAAACTCTGTACGATGACTATCTGAAGGAAAGGTACAGTATAATCAGGAACCACGCCTAACCATAACTTCAGTAAAGGATATGCCAACAAGCAAACAGGTAAGGCTATCAAATACATCATATAATAAGAGTATTTGGTACTCTCCAACAACAGATGCTTTGAACCTTCATAGTCTCCAGCTGCATACTTCTTTACAATTTGCGGATTGGCAGCCTGCCGAAAGTTTGAAACGAATTGATTGGCTGCCATATTTACCTGAAGCGAAATGGCTCTTGCTGCGACAACAGCAGGTGCAAAAAACATGTTGAGTAATATCAATACACCTTGACTATTAAGAGCTATAGAAGCATTGGCGAACATGCTCCATCCTGAAAATCCTGCAATTTCTTTAAAAATCTTCTTATCGAAAGAAAAAGAAAAGCGAGCTTCTTCAAAATGATGAGTGCAATAGAATCGATAGAAGCACATGATGCCCACCTGCACCGAAAGGAGCAAGGTTGCATACATCATCAGCCTATCGAAGCCGCCTATAGCCAACAGATAGCAGACTAGCAGCTTCGCAGACACCTCGAAGATGCTCATATAGGCATATATCGACATCTTCTCGTGCGCCACGATGGTTGCATTGTAAGGCACCTGAGTAAGGGTGAACACCGCCGTCAATATCGAGAGATGATAGGTATAAACCGCAGCAGTCATCCTCTCTGGCGCAATCACCATCTTATGATAGAGAAACCAAAGTCCGATGGTCTCAGCCACTATCACCACCAAGATGGAGATGATGATATGAATGTTGAGCGTAGTGGAGAATGTTCTCTTTAGTTTCTCGGCATTACCCTCACCCAATGCATAGGTAAGGAATCGGGAAGAGCCTGTTGCCAAAGCTCCGTTGATGAAAGAGAGGAATCCTACCACTCCACCCACAGCCTGATAGATACCATAGTCGTCTACTCCCAATTTCTGTAAGATGATACGAGAAGTGAAGAGTGAAATCACCATCGTAAACATCATGCGGAAATAGAGGAAGAGCGTGTTCTTTGCTATAGTCTTATTGTTTGTCTTTTCTTGCATAAATATCAGCCTACGGAATGGAAATCAAGATTATCCGGATCAAATCGCAATCGAGAATTGATATTGATGGAATCAATCTCTCTCATCTCATCATCTGTGAGCGAGAAGTCGAATATGTCGATGTTCTGCTTCTGTCTGCCAGGATTGAGCGAGCGAGGTATCGGTATCTGCTCCAGCTGTATGTCCCATCGAAGGATAATCTGCTGTATGCTCTTGTGATACTTCTTGGCGAGGCGTTGCATGATAAGATTCTTGGTGAGTCGGTCGTCGTTGCGAGCCAGTGGTGTATAAGCCTGGACGGCTATGCCATGCTCATGACAGAATTCCACGAGAGGTTTCTGCGTGAAGAGTGGATGAATCTCAAACTGGTCGACAGCAGGAACAATCTCGCAATTGTCCATGATATCTTTCAGATGATGCTGATGGCAGTTAGCCACACCCAGCACCTTAATATATCCCTCCTTGTAGAGACGTTCCATCTCCTTGTACGTATTGACGAAATGGTCGGTTACAGGCCAGTGGAACATGAACATATCTATGTAGTCGAGTCCTATCTTCTCCAGACTACGCAGGAAATCCTCCCTGACAGTACCATTATACTGCTGATTGTTGCTGACACGTGAGGTAAGAAAGACATCCTCCCTTTTGAGCCCAGCCATCTTGATGGCTTCCAAAATCTCAGAACCATCACCATAAGCGAAAGAATAGTCTATAAGACGATAGCCTAAATTTAAGGCATTGGCTAAACTCTTTATATAATTGTGACGAGCAAGACGATATTTGATACGAGAAGTTAACTTACGTTCAACCTTTGCGATGAATGTATTTGATGGGAAAGTTGGCTTAAATACTTCTCCTACAATTCCTGGGCCGATACCTATAGCAGGTATTTCTGCCCCATTATTTAATTTTATTGTTTTAATATTATTCATAAAGTAATAGTCTAATCTAATTCTAAAAAAATGAGACTAAAAAACTATTATTATAACTTAGCCTCAATACTATCAACACAATCATGAATATCTTCCCAATCGAGAACCTCTTTGGCAGTAAACTTAATACCAAAAGTTTCCTCAATGGCTTTCATCAATTGAATATGTGAAAGAGAATCCCATTCTTCGATATCATCTGCACTCATATCTTCATTCAACTCGAAGTCATCGTCCAAATCCATGACATCAATAAAAATCTCATTCAATTTCTCTAAAATTTCTGTTCTTTCCATTTTTTATTTCTTAATTATATAACATTCTTTTGATTGATAATTCTCTATATTCAGTTGCCATTGAGCTGTAGCTGTATTATCCAGTTTGTTAAATCCTAAAGCTGTATAATGCTCTGCAACCATACCATTCTTAGGGGTAGGCAAGTATTCACCTATAATTTGCTTATAACCGTTCTCCTTAGCCCATGCCACAATGGTATTAAGCGTAAAGTTCTCCATACCACGCTTCAAAACTCGGCAGCTCATGAACCAAGTATCTATAAACAATGTATCAGCATCCTTCTCCTGGAGTATCACAACAGCAATCAATCCATTATCCCCAAACTTATCCTTCAAACTGAAAGCAAAGCCTTTCTGCTTTGGATCATTTTCTATTGCAGTAATCTGATCTTCCGTATATCTTACTGTGCGAAGATTAAACTGGTTACTTCTTTGAGAAAGCTGAGCTACACGAGGAGTGTTGAACTTTGTAAAGCCCTCTACCTCAGAAACCATATCCAAAGACTTCAAGAAGTCAGCTTCATTAGTAAACGATTTGCTGAATGCTGCTCGTTTAGCCTGTACCTGATATTGCTTGGTTCTGTCCTTATCTGCTGCACTATAAGAGGCTGTTTCAAAAAGATTGAGAGAATAAAGATATTCCAAATAGCAGGAAGGATCTTCTGGCATATCCGGTACAGTGATACCTGCGATATTCTCCTTAACCATGTTTCGCTCAAAAGGATAATCATCAATGAATACCATTGAATCAAAGCCGATATTCAAGATTTGCTGAATCTGACGGATATTATCAACTTTTGTTTCCCAATTGGCCATAAACACAGAAATATCATCAAGGCGCAACACCATGTCAGGATGCTTTTCAAAAGGCTCCTTTGCCTTGTCTTCATCATTCTTGCTACAGATACAGATGATAATTCCTCTGTTTTTCAGTTTCTTGATCCACATCTGGAACTCGGTAAAAGCCTTGCCTATACCTAAGCCATGCCCCAACTGGATACCTTCCAAACCATCATCACCAACGACACCACCCCAAAGGGTATTATCGAGATCCAAGATGATACATTTCTTAAACTTTCCCTGGATAGCACAAATGATATCTATTACACGCGAAGCAACGTAAGGAACAGCATCCAGTGAAAGGATCATCTCTGTGGTTGTATATACCATAGGGTCAAACATGACGTCACGACCTAACTTGTTTTGCAAGCCAGCAATGTCGCAAATGAAGAGATTTTGATATTCCTGAGACAATCTCATCAATTCAAAATTCATCTTTCGAACCTGATAGGTGAAGGAAGACTCTACCTTGTTTGCATAACTGCCAAAGACTGTATCTTCTATTTCCGGGTAATTGAAATAAATAACTTTGGCTTTGGTGGATGCGCAAACTTCCCTAACAAAGTCTAATCGGTTATCTGCTAAAGATAACTGTTCCGGAGCTGAGAGCAAACTATAGTGTTCATTCCACTTATGAGTAGATTGGAAAACAACTATATATTGAGCATCAAACTGATATAGATCACTGGTTGGATCCATAAACTGACGCTCTACCTGGTTATATTCAGCCTCGAATAAATCAATTTGATATCCTCTTTTTACACCCCAACCCTTGATTGCTGTAGCCAAAAACTGAGTAGCAGTATCACCCAACAAAGCAACTTTAATGGTTGGAAAATTTGATATATCCTTCTTAAGATTTCTCTTTAATTCTTTAAATGACAACATAATCTATATTTTAATGTTTACATTTTAAAATAAATATCTTCGTCAACAACTTCTGCAGGATGTCCCATTGCCATTGTAAACGACGGAATGGATGAACGTACAAACGACTTAGCTCCGACAATGACACCTGTTCCCAATTTTGTTCCTGCCATCAGAGTACTGCTCTCGCAAATCCAGCAATGCTGTCCAATTGTAATAGGATGAGCATTTTTGAAGCCACGTCTTGAAATATAGTGTCCTCCATTATTATCACGAACGACGCAATCACGACCAAAGGAAACATTGTCTCCGAATTCTATCTTTTCTGCACAGATGCAGGTAAAATCGATATTTGAAATAAAAGACTTGCCAAATATAATATTTGAGTTCTTGAAAGCTTCAATATCTGCACCATACATAATAGTGGCATTGCCCTTGAAATCAAGAGTTGCGCCATCTTCAACCAATATACGGGTTTCTAATTTAGAACCTTTAATTCGCTTGAGACCAAGATACACAACGCCTCCAACTGAAATATTAGCATTCTTAGCTAAATCCAAGATGGTATGCTTAGTAATCAACATATATTGTGCGTGCAAGATATTCGTATGAACATTCTTAGAGAATAGATTATACTTTATATTCTTCCAATAGGTTGGAATGCTTGTTCCAGCAACACTCTTAATGCTCAGAATAAACCTAGCCAAGTTTTTGAGTTGGCGTTTCTTGGATGGTTTCTGGTCTATATCACGATGAATATATTTAGCCGCTATATCCTTGAAGTTACTCTTATCAAGATCATTATAAAATTCCTCTCTGTTCACTTTAGGAGGCAGCAATGGACTTATCAATGCAGGATTTCCTTTAACTACAACATCAAAAGGAACTTCTTTTTCCTTCAGTTTGCTAGCTATAGACTGATAATACTTCTTTCCCTTTTCATTATTCAGAAGGACAACAGATGTACCAATGTCACCATCCATCTCTTCTCCTATAGTGTTACCTGCTCCCCAAAAATCACCAATTGTAATGTCGGCTATACGAGGGAAGCCCTTAAACTTACATTCATAGCAGCTTGGGCGGCAATAAAC
Source organism: Segatella copri (assembly GCA_021628325.1). Lineage (GTDB taxonomy): Bacteria > Bacteroidota > Bacteroidia > Bacteroidales > Bacteroidaceae > Prevotella > Prevotella copri_R. Next base: position 6,559 of record JAJXAL010000077.1, read on the forward strand.
ACCAGTTGATAAATAACCAATAGTAAAGAAGTTGGTATCATTGGTATCATACAATACTTTTCCATTTTCAAACACGACCTTGGTTGTCAGTTTTCTCCAACCGAGTTCTTTGCTCTTCACACGGAAGTGCTGAACTTTTGCTCCATACTCATCTTCCAGAAAAGAAAGCCACTTGCTAAAAACCTTAGGCGAATTAATACCACGACATATTAAATCTACAATGATAAGGTTCTCGTAGTCTTTCTTCAAGAAGGATCTCAATGCTGCCATCTGGCAAGGAATGCCACAAACCAGAACTTTCTCACCAGCTTTCAGCAAATCCCTTACCTTTTCATAGAATCCCTGAGAATTGCTCTGATGAAGTTTTGAACCACGGATTTTCTCTAAATCAGACTTGTCATTGGAAATTAATTGGCTAACCATCCAGCCTTCATCAAATATGGCACCACCAACGTATCCCCCTTGTTTATACATCTGGAGAGCCAAAACAGAAAACATTCCACCCGAAGTACTTGCAAAACGGGTCATAATGTTCTTGCTTACGGCAGCATGACATTCCGGTTGTTCAAAATCATTTTTCTTCAGTTTCTCTACATTGATAATAGGACATGCCTTCTCACAGAGATGACAATCAATGCAAGTTTCCTTATCAACTACAGGATAAGAAAAACCTTCAATATCTTCTTTGAATGTTATGCAACCTTTGGGGCATGCATCGCCACATGCGTTGCATCCGCAACAATCTTCTTTTCTTTTTATATCTATCATAAATTGTGTCTATCTATATTATTCTTGGGATACTTTTTCTACCTTAGCTAAAACGTTAATACGTTTTTGTAAATTATCTTTACACACATTATCATCTGCTGCTCCATTAGGCTGCTGATAATAATCTATCATCTTATAAAGAGCAGAAATTATACAGTCTCCTAATCCTAATTCACAAGCGATTCTATCTGCATTAATCTCTCGGTCTTGTTGATGCTCTAGATTTCTCTGACTTGAATCCATCATGTGACCCAATTCATGAGCTATACAAGCATAGCACTCTTCTTTATCAAGACCTATTTCATTAACCTTGCATTCATTATACCATATACTGCCTTTATTTATAGCTTTATTAAAAGCGAATGGCTCAGAAGCACAAAATGCTCCTGCAAGAGAATCTTCAGGAAGCACTACTGTAATACGTTCCGTTCTATCTCGCAGTGATTCTGCATTTCCAAATCTATTTATAAAGTCCGTAAAAAGTTGTATTTCTGGATTTCTAACAAATGTTATCATGATTTTCACTTTGTTTATTATAGTTCATAATTCACGTTGACCACCACACACATTACTTCAATAATTTTCTTAGGTACAGGATGTTGACATATGCCAGAAAGCAATACCACGACTTCACCTACGATATTATATATTCCGAAGTTTTCCACTCCCAACGCATTCAATATGACTCGGCTCGTGTATAGCGACACAACCATCATAAAGAGCATTCAGAAGTAAAGAAGCAGCGTATTCTTTGCTATTCGCTTGTAGTTATCGGATGTTTGAATAGGCATATTTATTTTCGTCTTCTATAGGATGTTTTATTCTTCAGTCCCAAATAGTATTTATACAATAAAGCAAAATGAAAATTGCGATATACATTATTGCCTATTCTTACAAATACTTCATGAATAATTCCATTAACAACCAATAAAGAAATGATACTGTCACGGTCTTTGTTCTCTTTCAACTTTCCTTCTTTTAGAATTAAATCCAAGAGAGTAAACATATCCTTTTGGCTCAATTGTTCCCTTTTAAGATAAGATGGTGCTTTCTCTCGTATATAGTCAAATATAGGAACCAAATCCTCATTGCCTTTTTCGCTTGACAAATCGCGGAAATGATGCTCCACTGCATTTGCTCTTGTTTTACCAAATGTATAATAATACTGGGGTAAGATAGGACAATCTGTATTATCTTCCTTCAAAGCATGCTCCAATGCTTCAGATATTAAGTCGATAAATGGTCGCAAACTAATTGTTTCGTTTGCATTTTTGAGATTCTTGAAAAACCAATCATAACTTTCCCCAAAACGAGGAGAATTATTCGTATCTGCATATCTTCCAAAGAATGTTGCGCACAAATGACGTAAGACGTAATCATCCAATGGTGGTTGACGATTTAAATCATTGATTGTCTTAACAACTTTATTGACATAAAAGTTAGGATAGAATTGATAAAGTTTCATTATCTCAAAGAATTCATCCCATGAATTTGACAGAATCAACTTGAAAAAATATGCAAACAATTCTTCGCGAGTCCACTCGATAGAAATTGTTCTATTTGAAAGTTCATTTTTATTATTCAAGTTGGATATTTTTTCATACAAATCACTACGTAAGAACAACTTTGGTGATATTGAATCATACTTCATACGTCTGCATAGGTTAATCAATGGAGAGATTCTCTCGGACCACATATGTGGCTTGACTATGCCATCTAATTCGTCAAAGATAATAATTATCTTACTATTTTTATCTCGCAGATAAGAATTCAGTTGCAGCATATCAGATTCAATTGCAATCATCTTTTCATCTGAAGCAATAGTCTCTTTGAAACGTGAAGCGGTTGCTATATCATCAAATATAGGAAGTACTTTTAATGAAGACTTATACCCATAAGGAGAGTCTAACATGATAGCGTTCCATATATAAGCTGTCCAAAATCTTTCAAAAAAATAGTCATTCGTACCTTCAATATTATCAAACTTAACAGTGTCTATACGTCTGTTATTATCCCCTATTATGTGGATAAATTTGCAGTTTAGAGATGTTTTATTGGCTCTCTGCTGTAAAGAATTGACGATTTTCTCCTCTCGAAGTGAACGATAAATATAACTTTTGCCAGTTCCTTTGTTTCCCAAAACCAATATCTTGTCTGGATTAAACAAATCTTCCATACAACTTCTGAAGAAGTACCTTCCCAACTCTAATTCTCGATTATAATCTGTGATGTCTTCAGCATAGAGAAGTGGCATTCTTTCCTGTAAATTAGAAAGGATTATTTTCTTAAGTTTTCCTTTTTCAGTATCAGGTATTTTAGAATTTACATTTTCTTCTACTACAGTAACTTTTCCATGTGATACAACTTCAGGTATTACATCATTCCGAGTTTGCAACGTAACGTGTTTAGAATCTTCCAAGGCATTATTAATCGCTTCAAACAAAGTATTGTATTCAGGAAAATTTCTTTCGGTCATCATATCAACGAAGTCACGAAAATCCTCATCCGGAGTTCCCAATGCTGCTAACACTTCATTATATGTGATACAATATCTATCTAAAGTTAACTCTTTGGAATCAGACTCATTATCATATTCTGCAGACAAATGATTAAGGTAGGAATCTATGTTTTTGTTGAAAGATTCAAACTTGCCTCTTTTTCCTTGAGCTGGAACAATAGAGTTTACAACCATTATTCTTGGTGAATTTTCATTTTTCAAAGAATCTAAGAAGAAATGAAGACCAGGAATTGTCTGGGTAGAATTTCCAAAGAAACCTACAACCAAATCAGACAATCGGAAAGCCGAAATGCCAAATACATCATTAAAGCCAGTTCTTGAATCAATAAAAATTGCATCTGGACCTAATTGGTCATTTATTCGCTTTATTAATATCTCAAACTGATTAACCAATGTATCAGGGCTGAAGAAATCCAATCTTGTCAATCCATTCAAATAGTGTTCCAGATTGGTATGAAAAAGATTTCCTATACTTTCTTCATCTTCAAGATTACCAGCTGGAAAAACATAGATTTCCCCTTCTCCAGAATACTGCTTTGAAACTTCCCAACAATAATTGGTTACCGATTTATCTTCTTCATTATCATCCATAAAATACTCTATAAGTCCATTAGAATAGATTGGAGAACATGGATCTTTGAGAAAAAAGTTTGTAAAACCTGGAGCTTCAAAATCACAATCAAGAATAACTATTTTCTTCTTATGATTTATTGCTAAAAATGATGCACAAGAAGCCAACGTTGTAGAACGTCCAACACCTCCTTTATAACTATAAAAAGTCACAACAGGAATGTCATTGTTCTTTTTCTTGACTGGATTCAGCAAGTTCGACAGATGCCTTCTTGTTGAATCTATGTTTACCTTTTCTTTAGATTCAAATATAAATGACTCCAAGAAGTCATCTGAATTTGCTTCATCTGCGGTAAAACAACTCAAGTTTACGTCATTGTAAGACGAAAAAACATCAATAATTTCATCTTGGGATACACTTCCCAAGATAATATAAACATCAACCAGATTATTATAGTTCAATATTATTCGATAATCTGAGATTTTGTCCTGTTTAAGCAAAGAAGCACATTTAGTATATACTTCTTCTACTACATTGAATATATTAATCATGAATAATATTTTATCTTTAATTGATTAAACATTGATTCTATATCAAAAAGATATTTTTTTAAGTCTTCTTCTGAAAAATCTAAATCAATACATGTCTTTGGATTTTGATATCTTATGACTTCACTCCACCCACAAAACATTTTTCTTTCTTTCGAATCACTTATTTTATTACCTAATAGAACTACACCAGAATAGTCACAATGTGCATTCGATGTAGCAAAAGACAATTTCCTGGACAAATTATGTGTTTTGAAACCTTTTTCATAATATGGATAACTCTCTATATGTTTGTTCTTCTGCCAATTAAGATTGACAAAAAACGTATAGCTTATCATTGTTTCAATCACATAGCCACTTAGATAATATATGTCCAACTTTAATCGTTCTCTTTTTGCTGTTAGATGCCCTTTGCTATTCATAGAATCCAAAGATTCCATCAAAGTTTTACAGACATCCAAATGGCGTAAAGCTGATTGATAATACTCTTTATATTGCATAAGCACAAATTTTTCTACATTGAAATACTCTTATCAAACTTATGACGAAGGTAACGATGGAGGTAAACGGTTACTTTAGGTACGTTAAGCCCTAAGATGAATACTTTTTTATTATCTTTTTTAGAAAAAAACATTTGAAATTACGCCCAAGCAGTAACAGTAGCCAGCTGCTATCTATGAAATTGACATGCTCATGATTAGCCATTATTCTGTTACCTGTACTTACAAATATAGAATATCACCATCTGATTTTATAACGTTACCAGAAATATCCATAAGTTTTGAATAACCGAAATGGACATTTGGTTTCTTAATGATAGATGCTGCTTTTTCCAACACGCTCATATCTTTATCTGCATCTAAAATCTGGTAAATCTCAGAACCTGCTGTAGTTAATTCAAAAATTGGAACATCTATATGATAATCCCCCTTTTCTAGTTCTATAAGAATTACTAAATCTTGATAAACAAAAGCATGCTTCTGTATTTCGTTAGAATCTGCAGAATATGAAAAGATTATATCTTCATTTTCTTTAATTAGACCACATTCCATCAAAAGAAGTATATCTCCGTATTGAATATCGCTACCTAATATCGTATTTTCTGACTTTAAGAAAAACTTAGAGTTCGGTGAACTAAATACACATTTGCCAAGACTAGCAAATAACTCTGCTTCTTTTTTGGATAAATTACTGATAGTACTAAGTGTTCGTAAAGAATAAGAACCTGGTGTTTGTATTTCCAGTGAAAGAATCTTTCCCCAAGTATTTCTTAATTCTTCATCAGATACATTCTCTACAATATTGAAGAAGCGAGTCAACCAATCTGTATCAGCTTTTTCATCTGGGACTTTTTGTGACTTTCTAAAATCTTCTAATGCAATATTTACGACAGCATCAATATTTTCTTTTTTTCTTAGTTCATCACTTACTATTTTTGAAATTACCGGCTGCAATTGCTCAAGAGGAACAGAATCTCCAACCAAAGGTTGAACGGCTGCCAATATTTCTCGCTCCTGCTTTTCTGCTTTAGCAAGTATGACCTTTTCCTCTGCTTTTGCCTTTGCTTCTTTTCGTATACGTGTCGGTTCATAAAGAACACCTATACCTCTAGTAATAGCGTCAATAAATGTTTCAAGAGCCTTTGATGATACGTCTATTTTTAACATATTATTATCCATAGCTTTAATCTCTTTTTTTAAGTAAATCACCATTAGAACGTAACTGCTGATTTTCAGTAGTTAGCACATCCAACATTTTTCAAAAAAACATGTTATTAATTGGTATTGCCAGAGCTGCCTATTAGGCAGCCTTGACATTCACCTTTTTATTCGAGTTATAATTACATGAGATTAGGGACATGATAAGATTTTCGAGAACCTACCTTCAATAGTCTTTACGCCCCTTTCGGTTCCCCCTGTTCTGGGGGACAGAAATCTCTCCGGGACGAGAGGATGTAGCTGGCTACGCTATAGCCTCCGCCAGAGTTTTGGTATCGTCAGCGAAGCCTGTGCCCTAAAGGGCTGCCGATATTTGTTTACGCAACAGAGTTGCGATTATTTGTCGGCTAGCGCATTCTTTATAAAACTCTAAGATATCGGATCTGGTATCTCTTTAATATGCATAATGAGTTCTATCACTTCATTCAAACCAACTATCTGTTCTGTTGATTTTATTTGCATTAAGTCCTGCAATAACTGCTTTTTACTAGTCACAGGAATACTTACTTGCTCTGGATAAACCAAAACTTGGCGTATTTCTTTTAACCACAAATTACAAGCAACATAATTCTCAGCTTGTGAAGCTGTCCTAATTGCACCTATAGTATGGAACAAATAGTAGAACGATAATGGTAATGACTTATTGAGTCCCATCATCTGTGAATAAATATCAGCAACATTCTTCTCTAACAAAGAATTATTACTCAATTGATTCATAAAGGTGGAACGTAAATCAGAGCCTAATAAATGAATGTTACTCTTTTGTTCATCAAAGTATTGTACAAGTCGTTGCTTCTCTTGTCGAAAATCAATAACTGCATAGATGTTCCAACCTATAAGAACTGTTACCAACACACCAAGTATGCCTGTGATAAATCCGAGATAATCAAAGGACAATTCTGTTCTTGGTAAGGAGAAACAGATGGCTAAGATACTAAGAATTATAGCCAATATACTCAATATAAATCCAACATTCTTCATAATTTTGCCTCCACTTTATTGTTTGATTTGTCGCCGAAAATCTTTTAATACCAAAACTACCATACTAACAACCAATTAAGATAAGTAGAATATATAAAACATCTAAAGCACCTTGAAATATTCTGTTGCCAAGGAAAAATAAAGTTAGCGGATTTCATTAAGATTTTTGTCCTCAACTCTCACAAAGACAAAGGTGGTAAGAAAACAGCCTCACGGACAACACGTTTGCCTCGACTTTTATCATGATACGTCTTTCCAAAGTGCGTCAGATCTGTTGCTACGAAACCATTTTCAGCTACATATCCTTCACTTTTTGCCATGGCTTCGCCGTCGTTCCCTGCAATAGTGGACGTAACCTGTGAGTGTATATTTGTCTCTTTCATCATGCGAATCAAGTTCGTTTTTTGATGCCGTTCAACTGAATCTCGATATAAGAGACACAGAATCTCCTTGCAAAAATACGAAAATTGTTGGAAACTAGCAAATTATGCGTGTTAAAAAATTAATATCATTCTACGAAAATCAACATTATTTTACTATTCTTTTCGTACATAATTTCCTAAGTCGTTGATTGAACGAAAGTTTTAGGTTTTTCTGTATCTCTCATGTAAAGATTCAGGAAAAATGGTTCATTTTGGTTCATTTTACAAAATCCCTCTTTTTATTCTTTTTTGTGGCTTATAGGGCTGCCAGTATTTTGGCGTTGGCATCATCTACTTCTGAGCTTTTGATAGAATTGAGATAGATTTGCGTGGTGCCTTCTCCATCTTTCGTTTGGTTGCAACCTTTGTGATGATGGCAGATACACCTGATACAATTGCCTCTAAACGAACAAAGGGAAACAACCAGTCTTCGGTCGTTCCCCTTTGTTCGTTGTATTCATTCTGATTACATCACATGATTGTCAAAATGGCTTTAAATTCATAAACATAATTAGAATCATTCTTTCTCAGAAGTTTGCTCTAACTTTAATCTTATATCAATTATTCTTGTATAAAATAGCAAAAACAATCCTACCAGACTAAATAATAACCCTGTTATAATAAATGCTACTTGTTCGGGATTTCTTTCAAAAATATATTTTATATCATCATAAAATAAACTTAAAAAAGATAATACTAAACCTAAACATATATACATATAAGCACAATACTTCAAGATTAAGGTCTTTCTTCTATTACGATTATTTACTTTATACACCCAATTTTTAGATTCTTCTAATATATCATTGGATGTTATTTCAACCTCATCAATTCCAGGATAAGACTTTCTTTTTATAATGTTAACAAGCAAGGCATTCACCTGCTGTTCTTTGAATGTTTCTAATTGCTTTTGACCCTTTTCGGTCAACTTAAATGATTTATTCATATTTGTTAAGTGTTCTAATTACAAAACATATTGTAGCTAAAATAAAACATACTAAACATACAAGCAGTCCCCACATTTCTTTTAAATTGCTGGCTCCTACTCCAACCAATATTGCAAATATATATTCTAAAATTTGGAGACACAGGTTCCATTTTTTATGTTGTTGTAAAGGAGCTGCATAAATCCTTTTAACTGCATTATATACATCATCTGCAGAAACCTCTCTTTCATTATTTCTTGCACCCGCATCTGAATATTTAACAGACTTAAGGAATAAATCATCAGAAAAAGCAACGACTACTTCTTTAAATCTTCGTTTACCAGATTGGATAAAGCCAGCAGCATTCAAATTTTGATCTTCAATTATAACGTTTGGCTTAATCAATTTTTCGGCACTTTTATTCATTTCGTTTCAATATTATAAATGAGTAGTTATTGAAATTAGATTCATTAGAATGAAAATTCAAACATAACTCATGCGCCCAAATTTTCTTCCATAAAATGATGCTTACTCTTTCGTACTCTTTAACATCTAAATTGTTTGAAAGATAAACTGTATTTGGAGCATTGTCTATTTTGTTTTCATTTTGTGCTTTCACCATCAATGTATCACAAAGAGCATTAAAGCAAAAGGAATCATCCTCTATTTGCTCAATTATTCCATTGATAGCAATCTCTAACTCGTCATCTGTATATTTAAAAGTTAGAGGATTATTCGTAAAATACGTAACCTTCATACTATGTATAATTTGAAATTAAAATATCTCCTTTATCATATTTGCAAGGACCTCCTTTGTATAGGATTTCTGCAACTCGTTTAATTCTTGTTCGGTCATAATGATAGCGTAAAGAGATTTATATTAATACCATTTAGAATGGCATAACACAGAGATTATTAGCATAAGGTCCTATAATATCGATCAACTCCATTACTCCTTTGGAATTTCTTAGAAAGATAGCATTGGAATCAGTATCAACAACTTCACCTATTTCCATATTTTTTTTATTATCAAAAATATGATCTCCAATTTTGGCTATCTGACCATTTGGAAGCATTACTTCATTTGAGCGCGCATTACCACCATCGATAATTCTCTTCCGATTCATTGATCTATGCATATCCATACTTAAATCTTGAATAGCTTGTAAAATCAAAGAACTATCTAATGAAAGTTTTTGACGATCGGGCAATTTTGCGGGATTATCAATTGAAAGCAGCTTTAATAATGAATTAGGTTCTTTTTCAGACATTTCATTTGTTTCTTTCAAAGCCTTGGTCAATTCCGTTATAGTTTTGTTTACTAAATCTATTCGCAAAGAGGATTCGTAATTGATTGAACGAATGGTACTAACATCAAATGGACGATCCGTTTGATCATCTTTCATTAATACCGTTTTCATATTAAATGCTTGACGAAATCCTAATTCATAGAATACATTAGGATTTCGAGAACTTAAGTCACAGATGGCCATATCACATTCCAAGATATTTCTCAGTATATCTACAATGATAACATTTGACTTAGATGTAGCATCTGCCCTTATTGGCTCGTATCCTTCCTGCTTACAGGCTGGTACAATTATATAATCATAGACTCTGTTGAAATGCCCTTTGGGATAACCATCTACATCACTTATCGGCATAATGACAAAGCATTTCTTTAGTTTCTCCTCTCTGGTCTTACCATCTGTATCTGCCATAATACTTTTCCTATTTTTATAAAAATCAACGTATTGTAAATTCGGTATACTTCATACCAATACAAGAGCCATTTAAAACCAAATGAGCTTCATTATAAGCATAATTGTCCTTTCCCTTTTCATTAAGGGATGGTTTCTGAGCAAAAATTAAAGCATTTTCCACCAAGTCCAAATCCTGTTCGACCTTTGCACAGGAGAAGCAAAGTTCTTCACCTTCCTGCAACTGGCTTTTAAATATTTGCTCTTTTTCATGACATATATGCCTGTCGTGAATATTCTCTGCCTGACCGATATAGATAATCTCTATAAGATTAACAGTATCATTTTGGACATTATAATTGCAACGATATACTAGGTACACTCCTTTATAAGTAGGAAGACCACCTTTATTGCAATCTCTCCAATAGCCTTCGAAATTTAAAATATAGTCCTTCATATGCTCCAACAATATAAATTGTTAAATAAGTTGTTTCTTTAAATGATAGCCATCAATGCAATTATGGCTGGGAGCTATAAGGTTCTCTACTGTCAAATTTTCCAATAAGTTATACCTAATCAGTAATTCCCTTAGTTTTGGAAAAGAAAAGCTATTATAGAAAACCATAAGCATTTCTTTGGTGGACATCTGAGCCTGAACAAATTGAACCAAATCATAATATCTTTTGGAAACTTGCTGTCTAACTGCAACATCGTAAATACCAAGTAACTCCTCTTCCTCTGCTTGCTTTACAAAATACAATATTCTATACAGATGTCTAAAATAGTTACCACACTCTTCATGGATATTGAAAAAACGTCCATAAACAAAATCTATCTTTTGCTTTATATCTAAATGTCTATAAGCCTCAAATTCTTCATTAGTTATCTTATATTTATCATTCAGAAAGCAAAAACGTGATTTCTTCTTAAGTGATTCAAAATCAAACGAATGAAGATTGCCTTGTTCATCTTCATAATAATTATTATCAGAACATAAATCTAAATATGCAAGCTGCTCATCAATCTCATTAGGATCATAGTCATGACAATAGTGCCCATATTCCATAGAATCAAAAAGACTCTTCAATACAAAAGAACCCATTCTGAAGAATTCTTGCCCACGAACTTGAATTTTCTGAATCTTAGCAGGGTCTTTCAAGTTTACTCCTTCATAAATTGTATATAATGAACTGGTAATACTCCTCTGCTCCTGCAACAATTGGAAAAACGTAGCTTTGAATTGTTCCTGTCGTTGGAGCTGAACTTGTTTTGTATTGAAATCCAATTGCTCTATCAATGTATAAGCAAGTAAGAAAATACTCACTATACCAACAATAGGGGATGATATACCACCTATTGTGTCGCCTATTTGACCTGTTTCTAAAAACGACAAAGTTTCGAAGCCTGGTCTTGTAAGAACAAAAGGAGCCAACAGGATAATCGTATACTTACACCAACTATCCATTTGATGAATCTTTGGGGATTTTTCATTTCCAATGGTTTATTTGTAAGCATCCAACCCCTATGACAATACAACTCCATCCTCAATGCTTACTGGGGATACAGAGTATTTTAAGGAATTGGATTTTTCTGATTTTTAAACAGATTTAACTAAAAGTACCTCTGTCATCAAGGCATAAGGACTGTCTGAACCAATTCCTTTATCTGATCTAGATATTGCTTACGTTCCATATCCGGTATATCACTAATACAGCGTCACCACTATATTACAAATAGTTACACCTATCACTTTTTTGAAAAAGTTATTTTTGTTCCCCATTGCAGTATCGCTCTGCGCTTGTCGCCACTCGAATGAGGAATATTGTTTTATTAACCTATGCTTGGCTTATGGCTAAACATTACAACACACAAAATGTTTCTGCTTCCTTACCGGTTCTGCGGCGATAGTCATCACGCATTCGCTTTTCCATTTGTGCTATGTATTCTGCCTTTCGCTCCCTAGAAGCCTTGAAGCGACGCATAAAATCTGCCTTTTTTTCTTCTATGGTCATAACGTAAGTTTTGTTTCGACTCCCCTGTCCCCCTCTTGCGAAGAGGGGGACCTTACCCTATACCCAAGCCCTAAATCCCTACCATAGGGATTAGGGATGTAACCGCCCTCCGGTGCTCAGAACCGCTACGCTATAAGGTTGGCGGGGCACCAAAGCCCTCGCCAGGTTTTGCGGGATGGGACCGCCAGGCTATTACTTGCTGATGAAGAACGCCTGGCTAATGTTCGGGTTTCAACATAAACATATTAACAGTATTGTTGAATTCTGACACGTAATCTACAAAAT
>JAJXAL010000224.1:0-2251 GCA_021628325.1 Segatella copri
CTCTATGGTATCGACTTCCTCATCGAGGAGAAGAAGAACGACCTCGCTAACATGGGCGACCGTGAGATGATTGACGAAGTAATCCGTCTTCGTGAAGAGGTTGCTATGCAGATCAAGGCGCTCAAGGGCTTGAAGGAGATGGCTCAGTTGTATGGCTACGATATCAGCCAGCCTGCTAAGAACGCTCGCGAGGCTGTTCAGTGGTTGTACTTTGGTTACCTCGGAGCTGTGAAGACTCAGAATGGTGCTGCGATGTCTGTAGGTCGTATCTCTACATTCCTCGATATCTATATCCAGCGCGACTTGAACGAGGGTACTCTTACCGAGGATGAGGCTCAGGAGCTCATCGACCACTTGGTCATGAAGTTCCGTATGGTTAAGTTCGCCCGTATTCCTTCTTACAACGAGCTCTTCACCGGCGACCCAGTTTGGGCTACTCTCGAGGTAGGTGGTATGGGTCAGGATGGCCGCTCAATGGTTACCAAGAACGACTTCCGTTTCCTCCACACATTGGAGAACATGGGTCCTTCACCAGAGCCAAACTTGACTGTACTCTATAGCTCTCGCTTGCCAAAGTCATTCAAGCACTACGCTTCTCTGATTTCTGTAAAGACAAGCTCTATCCAGTATGAGAACGATGACGTAATGCGTCCTGTTTGGGGTGACGACTATAGCATCTGCTGCTGTGTATCAGCTACACAGACAGGTAAGGAGATGCAGTTCTTCGGTGCACGTGCCAACTTGGCTAAGTGCTTGACCTACGCTGTATCTGGCGGTGTTGACTCAAAGACACGCGAGCAGTGCGGTCCTAAGTATCGCGCCGTTGAGGGTGATGTATTGACATACGAGGAGTTCATGCCACGTTTCATGGATATGATGGACTGGTTGGCTGGCGTTTATGTGAAGACATTGAACCTCATCCACTACATGCACGATAAGTACTTCTACGAGGCAGCAGAGTTGGCGCTCATCGATACAGATGTTCGTCGTACTTTCGCTACAGGTATCGCTGGTTTCAGCCACGTAGTTGACTCTATCTCAGCTATCAAGTATGCCAAGGTAAACATCGTCCGTGATGAGACCGGTTTCCCTCTCAGCTTCAAGACCGAGGGTGACTTCCCACGTTACGGTAACGATGATGAGCGTGCTGATGAGATTGCAGTATGGTTGCTCAAGACCTTCATGAACATGATCAAGAAGCACCACACATACCGCAATTCAGAGCCTACTACATCTATCCTGACTATCACATCAAATGTAGTATACGGTAAGTACACCAGCAACATGCCTGATGGTCGTCCAGCCGGTGCTCCTTTGGCTCCAGGTGCTAACCCATCTTATGGTGCAGAGAAGAACGGTCTTTTGGCTTCATTGAACTCAGTAGCTAAGTTGCCATACGAGTATGCTCTTGATGGTATCTCTAATACTCAGACCATCAGTCCAGGTGCTCTCGGTCACAACGATGAGGAGCGTGCCCAGACATTGGTAGGTGTATTGGATGGTTACTTCAACCAGGGTTCTCACCACCTGAACGTGAACGTATTCGGTATTGACAAGCTCAAGGATGCGATGGAGCACCCAGAGAAGGAAGAGTACCAGAACTTCACCATCCGTGTAAGTGGTTACGCTGTTAAGTTCATCGACTTGACACGTGAGCAGCAGCTCGACGTAATCGCTCGTCAGGCTCACGAGAGACTCTAAGGAAGTGAAGAATGAAGAGGGAAGAGTGAAGAATTCTCTTGTCTCTTTGTAACATATAGATTGCCCGCTAGATTTTCTTTCCGAGGATATTTAGCGGGCAATTTAGCTTATTTAACTGCAAATTTAAACTTGGTATTGAAAAAAGTGCTATCTTTGCGGTATGAAACTAAATAATGAACAAAAGAAAGCCCTTTATGAAGAGGGTTACAAATTCTGTTTTGATGTTGTCAAGCTCATTCTTGGTGGTGTCATTTTTGCAGGAATTATGCAAGATAATATAGATAGAACTAGGTTGTATGCTTGGGGCGTTTTCTTTATGGTCTTGATAGTTGCATTAGGAATGTATTTTATAATAAAGTCTAAAAATAAAAAGAAATAATTATGGATTTAGTTGATTTTTTGGGTGTCGTCACTGCTCTTATAGTCGTTCCTGGGCTTGCTTTTATTCTTTGGGATAATTACCAAGAAAAGAAAGTCGGCGCATGAAAGGATTTGTTCACAGCATAGAGAGCTTTGGTTCTGTAGATGGACCAGGCATCAGATTTTTGAT
>JAJXAL010000225.1:0-2242 GCA_021628325.1 Segatella copri
TCGCAAGCTGTCGAAGTCTGTCACGGTGAAGTTCTCGAAGCCAAGCTACGAGGCACTGAGGCTGAGGGCGAGAAAAGCCAACCGCAAGTTGGCGGAGTACATCCGTGAGTCCGCCTTGAACGGCGAGGTGGTCAGCGGACACAACGCTGAGACGATAGCCATCGCTAAGAATCTCATAGGCATGGCGAACAACCTCAACCAACTTACCAAGCTGTCGCATCAGAGAGGTTTCCATGAAACCCATGTATATGTGGTGGACTTGTTGAGAAGATTGAAAGCAATCCTTGGCGAGTATCGCCAAGCAAGTTATAAACCGAAGCCAAGCAGTATGGGCAGAAAGGAGGATACCACATGATAGGCAAGCTAAAGAAGGGCAGCTCATTTGGTGGTTGCATCCGCTATGTTACAGGCAAGGACGAGGCGAAAATCATCGCCTCGGATGGTGTGTTACTCGGCACGAATGCCGAGATAACGCAAAGTTTCGAGCTACAGAGGCAGCTAAATCCAAGGATTAAGAAGCCTGTGGGACACATTGCATTGAGCTTCAAACCCGAGGACAAGCCACGTTTGACGGATGAGTTTATGACTAAGATTGCCCTTGAATATATGCAGATGATGTGCATCACCGATACTCAATTCATCATCGTAAGGCATCACAACACAGACAATCCACATTGTCATATCATATATAACCGCATCAATAACGAGGGCAAACTCATATCAGACGCCCACGATTACAGGCGTAATGAGCAGGTGACCAAGGCTCTAAAATCCAAGTATGGATTGACTTATGGAACTGACAAGAGCAAGACTAACACTCGCAAATTACGCAATGCGGAGCGTGCCAAATATGAGATTCACAATGCAGTCAAAGATGCCTTAAAAGTTGCAGATAGCTGGCAGAAGTTCAAGAAAGAACTTGCAAAACGAGGTGTTTGCTTGGAGCTTGTCTATAAGGACAAGGAGAGAACCAAGGTACAAGGCATCCGTTTCAGCAAGGATGGATATAGCTTCAAGGGTACGCAGATTAGCCGAGAATACAGCTTTGTCAAGTTGGATGCAAGACTTGGCACAGAGTATAATCGTGTATCGCCAAGAGCCGAATCTATGCAGGGAGGACAACCAAGTTGTCACCAAGTAGAACAGACTCAACCAACGGCAGAACATACCCAAGACCCTTGGAGTGGTATTTCTTCCATCGGCTTGTTCGCTCCGTCTAATGCCCAAACTTATGAGCCATTCCCAGAGGAAGAATCCGCCAAGAAGAAAAAGAGAAAACGCAGAAAGGGTTTCAGCCTTTGATGCAAGTTACAAACTTAAAAATAGAATCGAACATGAAAGAAGAACTATTGGAAGCCATCTACGGCACAGTTGAGAGATTGGAGCAGAAAGTTGATGAACTTTCTGTCTCACCAAAGAATACAGAGGTAGGAAGTACTCCTGTAAGTGTTGATACGAGCATACTTGAAAAAGCCATACTTTCCGTATCTGCAAAAGAAGAAGAGACTATAAGCAATTTGGCAAAATTAAGAGAGGCGATATGTATCTATATCGACCTTACCAAGAAAGAAGCAAGCAAAGATGAACAGCGGTGCAAACTCTTGTTTGATACCATTAATCAGATGAAACAAGAGCTGAATACTACATCAAAAGTTGTGCAGGACAAACTTCACGCAATGGGTAGCATTCCGCAAAAGAAGGTTGTCACCCATAGTTTCGAGCCTACTTCAAAGTATGTTCTTCTTTTCATTGGAGGCTTGGCTTTATCTCTTGTTATCTCCATTTGGGGTAATCTCACCCAATGGCGAGAGCACAAAAATTGGGAGGAGGCAGACTTGAAGTATAGAGCCTTAAAAATGGTTCTTCCATCTGACGACTCAAATATTCGCTACATCGAAAAGCATTTCTCTGTTTGCCGAGATGAGAAAGTTATTGATGATGTAAGAAGTCGTGTTGCTGTTTATGAAGATTCAATCTTTCGTTATCATAAAATGGTGGAGATAGCAGCATACAAAGATAGCTTGGCAAGAAAGTTGACAAACGAATCAAATGAAATCAAAAGGCTTATCAAGAAATAATAAGATGTTGTTTCTTGTGTTTGCACCATTGTAGCAGGTGGAACACTATATAAAAAACTGATAGTGGCAAAAATATTACCTCGCCACCATCAGTTTGTTTTCGCATTTAATTTTGATATGGGTTACGAGACGAATATTCCTTGGATTGAGGCAATCTGAGGCTT
>JAJXAL010000078.1:0-15648 GCA_021628325.1 Segatella copri
AGTAAAAAGGTAAAAAGAGCCTAGCGGAATGTTAAGCTAGGGGGCTCTTTTTACCCTTTTACCTTTTTACCCTTTTACCTTTTCTTAGTCAGCACATAGTGCTTAGCCATGGCGCCTTCAGGCTCATTGCCCAGCGAATCGGTCATGATGAGGCTGTTGGCATCCTTTACCTTGTAGTAAGATGTCTCGCCGCTCGATGGACGGGTGATTTCTACCACGTTGTTAGCCAATACCTTGAAGATACCGCTCGCTTCGTCGTGACCATCCTTGCGCTCCAGATAGTCGGCTGAGTACTGGTAGGTGCTGTCGGCGTTGAGCGTCAAAACGGTCTTGATGCCCGGACAGTCGGCAGCAGGGAGAGTACCCTCATAGGTGCCGGCAATGGAATCGAGAATGACATCGTTGGAATTGAGCGAATCATTTTCAGCATAACTGAGGCTATCCTGGTCAGCCCCCTGGCTATTTGTCTTCTTGCCATTGCAGGAGACAACTGATAATGCAGCGATGACGGCTGCTGTCAAAACTAATTTCTTTTTCATACTATACTGCTTTTTAATTGTTACTTATTTACGAAATCTCTTCTCTTAGAGAGCACTTTCCCCGAGAAGGATTTCTCTTCGCAAAAATAGTGTTTTATTCTGTTATCCGCAAGTTTTACACAGAAAATTATAGAATATTATACTATTTTCTTAATTGATGATGATTGGCACAATCTCTTCTTCGCTAGGCCAATGAGGCAGATAGAAGAGCGGGCGAGGGGTGCCGCCCAAGCCCGTCCAGTCTATCTGTTTCACAAAGTCGAAATCGGGAGGACCGAAGTCGAAACTTCTGCCGTAGAGCACGATGGCGCCTCTGCCTTCATCTATCTTCCACAAACCGCCCCCGTAGGTGCATTGCTCGCCGGGTGACAGCATGTCACGGTGCAGGTAGACACGCCCGAACTTCAGTACTCCGTCTCTGTTGATAATGAATTTCTGAAACATCTCTATTTCTGGTTTATTCAATGAAATCTGTATTCCGATTGATTCAATGTAATGAGAGAATTATTTCTTCTTCCAAAACAGTTTGTCTATGAAATCATAGCGCTTCTCCATCTGGGCATCAGTTTTTACGACGGTATTTACGTCTATCTGAAGCACAGGGGCTACTGCCTTGCCGTTGGTGGATGGCCACTCAGGCAGACCCAGACCATTCGGATTGCCGGTCTTTACGAAATTGACGTAATACTGGCTGAAGATGTCGCTGATCATATAATCCTCCGGCTGCCATTTGAACACGTGGTTGGTTGGCAATGTACCCATCGCATACTCGATGTCGGCAGAATGAACGGCTCCCTTGTCTTGTGGCGCAGGAGCCGCATCTTCCTTGGCATCTACCACGCCGCCAGCCAATGCAGCCACCTTACCCTTGATGGCCATAGCAGGACGAGGATGGCAATAGCGGTAGCGGTAAACAGGCTGTCCGCCGGTCAGCTTGTGCATGTTGCCCCACTTCCATGTAGAATAATCGAGGAAGATATCCGAAGCTAGGTTCACACCCGGCTGCTCCAATACATCCTTATCGCTGTTGATGCCGTAGAGGCGGAAGAGTTCTTCGATGTTCTCTTCTCCGAAAGTAGCCATGGCGCCAGCTTTCAGATTCTCAACGGTTGGCTGCTTGCCCATCAATACCGCCAATGGAGTCATCTCCTGGTTGTTGCCGCCGATGAGCAGAGGTACCTTGGTCTGCTCGCCTTTGGCAAAGACCTCTGCAGGCTGTTCTTTCATGAAATATCCGTCGATGTTATAGACCGGAACCGCTCTTACGCCCGCTAGCTTCATCAGTTCCTCGGCAGGGAGGGCACGAAGTTCGTTGAGGTTCTTCATTCCTACGTTCTTTTTCACCTTCTTTCCGGTTTCCTTACCCATCTTCTCGGCTATTTTCTGGGCAAGCTGCACTCCTTTCTCCTCGGCTTCCTTCTGTGTAGCCACCTTCTTGAATCCCATCACCGAACCACTGGAACCCATTGCCTGGGCAAAGAGTCCCTGACAGAGAGGGGAAGCCATCAGGGCGCTGACCGACATGGAACCTGCCGATTCGCCTACGATGGTGATGCGGTTAGGGTCGCCGCCGAAAGCCTCGATGTTATCCTTTACCCACTGGATGGCAGCCACCTGGTCCATGAATCCATAGTTGCCGGAACCCTTGTAGGATGTTTCCTTAGAGAGCTGTGGGTGGGCGAAGAATCCGAAGATGCCCTCACGATAGTTGGCTGTGATGGAGATGATGCCCTTGCGTGCCATCGCATCGCCCGCATATCGAGGTTCGCTTCCGCTACCCGCCATCAGTCCTCCGCCGTTGAAATAAATGAGTACCGGCAGATGCTCCTTCATGGTCTTTGCCGGTGTCCATATATTAAGGTAGAGGCAATCCTCGCTGTTGGTCTTTGTACCGAAGTTCATATCGCCGAAGAGAGGTTCCTGCATCGGGTTAGGTCCGAACTCTTTGGCCTCGCGAACGCCCTGCCATTTCTGTACAGGCTGCGGAGCCTTCCAGCGGAGATTTCCTACCGGAGGGGCAGCGAACGGAATACCCTTGAATACTGTGATGCCTGAGAGGTCTTTTCCTTCGAGGATACCTTCGGCAGTCGTTACCTGAGTCTGCGCCATCATTCCCATAGCAGGGAGCAGAAAGGCGATGGATAAGAGTAGTTTTTTCATATCTTAAATCTGTTTGTTTGCAATGATACTGCAAAAATAAACAAAATATCATTACCTTGTCTTGTTCATGCTTATTTTTTAAATCTTTTTGCAAAAAAAAAATAAGGGCAGGCCCCTCATGATGAGAAACTTACCCTTTTTTCTGATTGTTGTATTATAAATTCTTGGCTTTTTCCGGTTCATTGGTTGTCACGTAATCGATGCCTTGCTTAAAGAAATATTTGATGGCTTTTAGATTGTTGACTGTCCAGACATTGGTAATCAGGCCGAGTTTCCGGGCTTCCTTGATCCATAACGGATGTTCGTAGAAAACGCTATCTTCGTAATCGATGCCTGCATAGCCTGCATCCTTGGCATCGAGAGGGGTTAGGTCGCCATTGAGATAGGAAACCTTGGCTCCTGGAGCGTGGCGAACGAGATAATCGCAGGCGTGCTTGCTGAAGGAAATATACTCTGTTCTTGCTTCCAGTCCGGCTTCTCTTACCATCTTCAGGGTGGCATCGATGCAGCGGTCTTCATCGCTCTTCTGGATGTGCTCTTTTACTTCGAGGATGAGCTTCATATCGCCCAATGACTTGGCAGCATTGAGATAGTCCTTCAAGGTAGGAATCTTCTCGCCATTCTTGAGTCGTTTGTCCTTGATATCGGCATAGTTGGCATTCTCTATCTTGATGCCGTCAACATCATCATCGTGGAAAACTACCACCTCGCCGTCGCGTGTGATATGAACATCAAACTCTGAGCCGTAAACCCCTATCTTATAAGAGTTCTGAAGAGAAGAGATGGAGTTCTGGGCAGAACCTTCTGTCTTCCAATAGCCTCTGTGGGCAATCACCTGCTGGGCTCTATCCTTGGCTGAGGATGGGAGAATCACTCCCATCAGCAGCATCATATAAATCAAAATTCTTTTCATTGTTTTTATCTTTAATATATTTCTTCAATATGTATTTCGTTATACTTATGAAACGTATTCCAGTCTGCACTTATTGTCTTAGAATCCCATTTTAAACATCACGCCGACAACGGAGCGGGAACCGCCGATGTAGGTTGGGAAACCAATCTGTCGGCCGGAATTACCTGCATCTACGATATATTTCTCATCGAGTACGTTCTTGCCAAAGGCTCCAATCTCGTAGTAAACCTTGCCTGGCTGGAAACGGTAACCGGCTGTGAAGTTGAGCAGTCCGTAGGCATCCTGGGTAAACTCTGGCTCGTTGCTCTCTTCGAAGAACACCTTCGATTTCCATGAATAGGTAGGGCGGAGATAGAAGGAAGCCTTCTCGCCGGTTGGCACGTTCAGGTCGAAGCCGATGGCAAAACTGTTCTTTGGAGTAAGGCGAAAGCGGTTGCCGGCATAAAGCTGTGCGTTTCCGTTGTCATCCTTGTCGTTGAACTTGCCCTCTATGTACGACCAGTTGCCGAAGAGATTCAGGTAGCGGCATGGAGAGTAGCTGATGCTTGCCTCCATACCGAAACTGTGGGCACGACCTGCATCATCGTATTCAAACTTGCTGGTGGTAGCGTTGAAAACCGATGTCTGATAGTTATACCAGTCATAATAGTAAGCGCAGAAATCGTAATTCAATCTGCCTTGCAGGAGACTTCCCTTTACACCTGCCTCGTAGCTGTAGATGATTTCAGGGTCGAGTGTCTCGAAATCCTTAGGATCGTTGTTGAAATATAGCACTCCCGGACGACGGCCACGAGCCACGCTGGCGTATATGTTGTTGCGACCTATCATGTAGTTGAGAGCTGCACGACCTACCCACGACCAGTAGCTCTCCTTGGCAGTTACCTTGGCGCTACCCTCTGTAGGGCGATAAAGTATGGCACCAAACATGCTTGGTACGGTCGCTGAAGAGTAGCCTGTTTCCTGATTCTCGTAAGTTCCGCGGATACCCAGGGTGAAGTTCAGATTCTTTGTGAGTTTGAAGGTTCCGTCAGCGAAAACCTCTACAGCCTGATTGGTTCCGTAATTCTTGCCCTGTTCGGTATAGGCAGTATCGAGCGCTTTGGCCGAAATGCCCTGCAAGGTAGCCTGAATCAGTTTGCCGTTATCGCCCAAGCCAGCAAGAACCTGGTCTAAATCCATTCCTACAGCACCCAGAGCAGTCTTCAAATCACCATAAATATCAGGAGTGGTGGTCAGTGCCTTCAGTTTGCCATCAGCATCTTTTTCAGGATTCTCAGGGAACCACTTGCTCATGAGCTGGGCGAGTGCAGCATCTACCATCGGCAGGTAAGCGGCAGGAAGATACTGGCTGAGCAATCCCTTTACATTATCTATCTGACTGCTGAGCGAAGCCTTCACACTCTTCTGGATAAACACTGGATAGAAGTACTGGAGATTCGCCTTGGCGTTGACATCCTGTGATGAATTCTCGTAGAAATAGCTGGCTCCCAGGAAGCCAGAGAAGAACTTTTTGTCATCATAATTGAATCTGAATTCCTGGCTAAACTGAGTTCCCTTCTCTTTTTCCTCGCAGAGCAGGAGTGGGAGATAAGTACCATCTGCATCGAAATGCTCATTGCTGTTGAAGGCTCTGAATCCGGTGATAGAATTAAACGACCAGCGGTTGCTGATGTTGTGGTCGATATTGAGCAGGGCGCCACCCACGTTTCGCTTGATGCCCAACTGCTTGCCGGCTTCCAGGTTTGCAGGACTGTTTGGGTTGCTATTGCCAAAGGCTGGGTTGATGCTATGGAAGGAAGTGCCTGGATAATCATCGTGCTGATAATCGAGTACCACGCCCACGGAAGTATCATCGTTAGCCCACCATTGGGTAGAGTTTCTGAAAGCCAGGGCATTCTTGCCGTTCAGTCTGCCGCCTGCCTCGTTCTTGATGAAACCATCGCGTGCATCGTAGTCGAAGGCAAAGCGGTTGGCAAGCTTGTCCTTGATGATTGGGGTGTTGATGAAACCTGTTACCTGGCGTTGGTTGTAGCTGCCGTAGTTCAGGGAAAGTTCGCCCTTCTGTTCATTTACCGGTTTGTGGCGGATGATGTTGATTCCACCAATCTCAGCACCTCTTCCGAAGAGAGTTCCCTGTGGACCTTTTACTACTTCCAATCGTTCCAAGTCGAATAGTTCAACGGCAGAAGAGCGGCTTCTAGATGTAGAAACGCCATCCATAAACACGGAAACTCTTGGCTGGGAATAAGCCTCGCCGCCATCTGAAGTTACACCACGAATCACGTAGCCAGGGTTGTTAGGACTCTGCAGCTGAATCTGAACGCCTGGGGTAAACTGAGCCACGTCGTCCATCTGGTGGAGATTGAGTTTCTCCATCACGCTACCTGTTACGGCACTTACAGCCACAGGAATCTCCAAACTACTCTGCTTCTTCTTCTGGGTAGTGACGATAACTTCGCCCAGGGCTTGTGTATTTTCCTTCATCACTACCTTCAGGTTGTTGTCGTCAGCATCCTTGGTGATGGTGTTGTATCCTATATAAGTAAAGGTGAGTTTGTCGCCATCGTTCACGTTGACGTGGAACTCGCCGTTCAAATCAGTCTGTACATTCGTGTTTCCGCAGCGAACCACCACGCCAGGCAAAGCCTCGCCCTGTTCGTTGGTCACCTTGCCGCTTACGGCATTCACGCCCAATGCTTTAGAATTAGTTTTGTTTCCTTCTGGAGTATTGTCGGCTTTCGCCTCCAGACATGCTACGCCCTGCACGAGCAGGGAAGCCATTAATACAATCTTAAATCTGTTCATAATCTATTGTTTCTTGCATATTTATTTTTTTCGACTGCAAAAGTAGAATGATTTTGTTACATCGTGGTTTCTATCTGGTGAAGAAAAGATGAAGTTGAAATCAGTATTTTTTTCTTCACTCTTCTTTCATTTCTTTGTAACATGATGGCAATATCCTTTAAATACCTTTGCAGCGGTAAAAAGCATTACAGTATTTTTGAAGAAAGAAATGAATAAGGTATTTAGTTTTATTGCGTTGGCATTTCTGGGATGCGGCTCTGCTGCTGCCCAACAGGTGAATGCTTCTAACGTTCAGCGCCCCAAACTGGTAGTGGGCATCGTGGTTGACCAAATGCGATGGGATTATCTCTATCGCTATCAGAAGCGCTATGGTGAAGGTGGATTCAAGCGACTGCTCAACGAGGGCTTCTCTTGCGAAAACACCCGTATTCCGTATGTTCCATCGGTTACCGCCATCGGTCATACTTGTCTCTATACAGGCAGTGTGCCTTCTATCCACGGAATCGCCGGAAACAATTTTGTGAAGAATGGCAAGAAGGTGTATTGCACGGATGATGAAACCGTGAAGCCGGTGGGATCCAACAGCAAGGCGGGCTTGATGTCGCCTAGAAACCTCTGGGTTACGACTCTCGGAGATGAGATGAAGATTGCATCCAACGGCAGAGCCAAGGTAGTGGGAGTGGCATTGAAAGACCGTGCTTCCATTCTTCCTGCAGGTCATAATCCGAACGGTGCCTACTGGTTTGATGATGAGAGCGGAAATTTTATCACCAGTTCTTATTATATAAACCAGTTGCCGAAGTGGGTGGACGCGTTCAACAACCTGCATCTGCCAGAGCGTTATCTCTCGGAAAAATGGAACACACTCTATCCTGAGAATACATACGTTGAAAGTACGGAAGATGAGAACGAGTATGAGGATGGCATCCGCAAGGGCATGAAGGCTACGCTGCCGCTCAATCTTCCAGCCCTTTATAAGAAATATGGTTACAGCATTATCCGCAAGACTCCTTTCGGCAATTCGCTGACGATAGACTTGGCGAAGGCTGCGGTAGACGGCGAGCAGTTGGGTGCAGATGATGAAACCGACTTGCTGGCAGTAAGCTGCTCCAGCACGGATTATATCGGTCATCAGGTGGGAACTCATGCGGTAGAGACCGAGGATACTTATCTGCGCCTGGACAAGGCGATAGCCGATTTCCTTTCTTATCTCGATGAGAAGGTGGGCAAAGGAAATTATCTGGTTTTCCTGAGTGCCGACCATGGAGCGATGAACAACGCCCGTTTTCTGCAAGACCGCCGCATTCCTGCGGGTAATTGGGATGGTGATGCGGTGGCTGAGAAACTGAATCAGACCCTGGCTCAGGAGTATCCTGACGTGGGCAATCTGGTGAAGACCGTGATGAACTATCAGGTGTTTTTCAACCGTAACATCATCAAGGAAAACAAGTTGGATTTCGCCAAGATCAAGCAGAGCGTGGTGGACGTGTTGAAGGAAGACAGTTGCGTGCAGTATGCCTGCGATATGGAGAAGACGATGACCGAGAGCATTCCTGAGGATGTGAAGATGCGCATCGTGAATGGTTACAACCGTGAGCGAAGCGGTGATGTGGCCATCGTATTGAAGCCGAATTTCTATGCCCACGGCATGAAGGGAACCGATCATGGTGAGTGGAATCCATACGACACCCACATTCCTTTGGTTTTCATGGGTTGGGGCATCCAGCATGGTGCTACCACGAAGCAGACTTTCATGACCGATATTGTTCCAACCATCGCCGCCCTGCTTCATGTTCAGGCGCCAAATGGTTGTGTAGGTCAGCCGATATTCTAGTATTTTATTTAGAGCCTTATTCCTGAACTCGATTCAGGAATAAGGCTCTAATCGTATTCTGGGTTTTTAACCCTATCTTCATTTTTCTCTCACATCTTTGAAATATGAAACTTATACCTTTGCACTCGGAAAGGGGCGATGGACAGCTTCGTGTAACATGCATCTGCCGCTTCGCCAACAAAATAAGATGTTTAAAGATGTATAAAGAAAAATGAAGGTAATTTTTGTAATTCAAGGAGAGGGTAGAGGTCATCTCACCCAGGCGTTGGCACTTAAGCAGATGCTTCTGCACGAGGGCCATGAAGTAGTAAAGGTTTTAGTGGGCAAGAGCAAGAACAGGGTGATTCCTGAGTTCTTCCAGAATAAGATAGGTACTCCTATCGAGGTTTTTGACAGTCCGAATTTCTTGCCGTCTAAGGACAACCGCAAGTTCAATCTCCTGCGCTCCCTGGCTTACAATACGCTCTTGGTTCCCAACTATCTTTCAAGTATCCATTTGATACGGAAGAATATCCAGAAGAGCGGAGCCGACATCATCATCAATTTCTACGAGGTGTTGTGCGGCATTACCTGTTCTCTCTTCTGTTTCGGTATTCCTGAGGTTTGCATCGGTCACCAGTACCTCTTCCTCCATCCTTCTTTCCAGATGCCTGGAAAGTATTCCGTACCAGAATCTTTATTAAAATTCTTTACCCGTATCACCTGTATGGGAGCCACAGCCAAGTTGGCACTCTCCATCCGTGACTACGGGGATGAGCCTGTGCACGGCATTAAGGTGGTTCCGCCGTTGCTCCGGCAGGAAGCCAAGACCATCATCCGTCATCATGGCGACTACATTATGGGCTACATGCTGAATGCCGGTTTTGCCGAGGATGTGAAGGCTTGGCACGAGAAGCATCCCCATACCCGTCTTCATTTTTTCTGGGATCAGCCCGATGCGCCCGAAGAACTGAAGGTAGATGATACGCTCACCTTCCATCGCATCAACGACGAAAAATTCCTCAAGATGATGGCAGGCTGCAAGGCTTTCGCCACCACCGCCGGCTTTGAGAGCGTCTGCGAGGCACTCTACATGGGCAAGCCTTGCATGCTGATTCCGGCTCATGTGGAGCAGGAATGTAATGCGATGGATGCAGAAAGAGAAATGGCTGGCGTGGTGAGCGAGGATTTCGACATCGATAAACTGAAGGCTTTTGCCCGTGATTACGAGGAGGATGTGGAGTTCAGAATGTGGGAGAACCATGCTGAAAGCCGAATCGTTGCCGCCATAGAAAACGCTTACGATACTTATTATTATAGAAAGGAGAACCAGGCTTATGAAGAAGAAAATGATTCCATTGTTGCTGCTTCTTCCCTTGTTGTTCCTGCTCGCCGTGTATGGCAAGGATAGCAAGAAGGAGGAGTCGCGTGTGGTAGTGATTGCCATTGATGGTTTGAGATGGCAGGAGGTGTTTGAGGGTGCCAGGCGCGACAGTCTGATGCCGTTTCTTTGGGAGATGGGCAAGAAGAAGGGCTGCATGATTGGCAACCGCAACCGGAAATCGAAGATGGAGGTGGCCAACGGCATCTGGAAATCCTATGCCGGATATAGCGAGATGCTCTGTGGCGTAACCGATGATGAGCACATCTTCGACAACCGCAAGCAGTATAACCCCAACCGGTCGGTTCTGGAATTGGCAGAGGCTTGTTCTGAGTACAAGGACAGGGTGAATGCCGTGGCGAGTTGGGATGTGATTCCTTATATCCTGAATTATCGCAGGAGCGAGTTGCCGGTGGATTTCCGCTCTCCTCACAGGGTGAGCAAACAAGTTAGAAATGATAGCGTTACTCTGAACCGTGCCTTGAAGACGCTCAAGGAGAAGCATCCCAAACTTCTCTTCGTAGAGTTTTGCGAGACCGATTATTATGGGCATCATGGCAAATGGAAGGAGTATCAGAATGCTGCTCACCAGAACGACCTGTTTATCCGCCAATTATGGGAATGCTGCCAGCAAGACCCATTTTACAAGGGCAACACCACCTTTCTTATCACCTGCGATCATGGCAGGGGAGAGAGTCTGGGTGCTCATGCCAACAGAGGTGAAGTAGATTCCCAGGCTTCCTGGACAGAACATGGCAGAAGAATTAAAGGCAGCAATCAGACCTGGCTGGTGGCTTTCGGAAAAGACATCCAGCATCTGGGAGAAATGGAAGGAGGCAGAACCATCTACACCAAGCAGGTGGCTCCCACCATCGCCAGCATCCTGAAGGTTCCGTTTACGAATGATAGTCAGCAGCCGGTGGCTTCGCCGATTTATAAGATTCTCAAATAAGTTTTGGATAGATATCAACATTTAATTGACAGACAACAAAATAGATTGGCCATTTAATCGTTATATTACTATATATATAATAAGGTATAGTTTTATTTTGGGATAATATGAAAAAATGGCATTTATGGGTGGCGGCTTCCATCGGCTTGGTGGTCATCGCAGGAATGATGATTCGGGAGTTTGACGTGGAAGCTTTGAGCAGGATTGATTTGTCTCCCAGGTTCTTCCTGGGGGTAGTAATGGGCGTGTTGCTCTTTGCGGTTCAGAATCTGATGCTCACCCTCCGCTTCCGACATCTTTGCCAGCGTAAGTTATCTATAGCCGAGGCGTTCCGCATCAACGTGCTCTGCGAGTTTACTTCTGCCGTTACTCCTTCGGCGGTGGGTGGAAGCGGTTTGGCTTTTGTCTATCTGAACCGCGAGGGAGTTTCGATGGGCAGAAGTATCTTCACCATGTTTGCAGCCTTGCTTGCTGATGAGGCTTTTCTTGCCATCAGTTGCCTGTTGCTCTATTTCTGTGTTCCATCGCATCTGCTTTTCAGTTTGGCAGATGGAGTGGGGATTTCTGCGGATGCTACGAATGAATGGATTAAGGGCGGGGTGCAGGTTATCTTCATCATCAGCACTCTTATCGTGGCTGTTTGGACAGCCATCCTCTACCTCCTGTTATTGCATCGCCCTCAAATCCTGGGCTGGGTATTGAAGGGATGCTGCAAGATTCCTTTCCTTCGCAGGTTCCTGCCGAAGGTAGAGAAGTTTTCCGAAGAGATGACGATGGCTTCAAAGGAGGCAAAGCTGGAGGGCGGAAGATTCTGGCTGCAGCTGATGGGTTATACTTCCCTGGCGTGGCTATCGAGATTTGCCATCGTTGTAGCCATTCTCGTAGCCTTCCATTGTCAGGGCAATATGCTGGTGGCGTGGTGCCGCCAATGGGTGATGTGGATGATTTCTATCCTGAGTCCTACGCCTGGTGGAAGCGGCGTGGCGGAGTTGATGTTCCGCCTTTATTATGCCGATTTCCTGCCCGAAGCCTCAGTAGCCATTCTTGCCGCCATGCTCTGGCGCGCCATCTTCTATTACCCATTCCTGGTAATGGGCACCCTGGTTTTGCCGAAATGGATTGCTAGAAACTGACATAGAGTCTGGCACTAAGTGCCGTGAAATCTCCATTGTCGTTTTTGATGTATTGGAACGATGGCTGAAGGGAAATGGATTCCGTCAGCTGTCTTTTCCACGTTACTTCCAGCGAATACTCAGAACCCTGCTGGAATCGGGCGTACTGGCCTGATAAGCCGCACTCGTTCTTCTCGTCCTGATAGGCACCACCCACTTCTGCGTATCGGTAGCAGGCATTCTGATGACTGGTGTTCTCTGAATATTGCACCATGCACGAAATATTCTTGTCGCCAGCCTTCCATACGCTCTGCTCTCCGTAAACCCACCAGGCACCGGTAACCTTACCCTTGGATTCATCGGCAGAAACCATTTCGCCATCCTCGTTGATCGGATATTGACGGGTATGAACGGCAACACCCGCAAAATATTTTCCACCTTTATCGTTGTATTCCAACTGCGACATGTTGAAGATTCCATCCTTCTTCGGACGAACCACGAATGGATTGTCGTGGGCCTTCCATCCACTATATCCTGCACCATTATTCAGACTGTTTCTGAAAGTCCATTTCCCCTTCGTAACATCAAAGTAAAGGGTCAAGCCAGAATGCGGATAGTTGGCTATCGGATAGCTGGATCCTATGGTAGGGAAGATTCCCTCCGAACTGTTCAGAAAAAGCGAGGTAACGCGAGATGTGAAGAAATCCTCGTTCACATTCCTCACACCTACAAACAGATGCCCCGAATTCCACTCGTGCATGTAGCCCAATACGGCAAGCAGGGCAAAATGATTATCTTCATCTATGTTGGAAAATCCCTGCCAGTCATCAATAATGCCATCGTTGGTCTTTGCCACATGCAGCGTTGCCGCCTCAAACGAATCCTTTCCTTTTCCAATAGGCACACTCAGTTCCAACCTCAGCTGATTCACCAGATTGGTGTTCCTGTTCATATCCCATTGCCATTCAGAAATATATTGTCCGTTAAAGCTCTGTGCATAAGCAAGGCAGATATTGATGCAGCCTAAAATAATAAAAATAATTCTCTTCATTTCTTAATGTTTTGTATAATGTTTTGTTCACTCACTCGCCGCCTGCGAGCATCTTTCTAATTCACGCTGCAAAGGTAGTGGATATTTCAAAATCCTGCAATACTTAATAGTCGGTATTTTTATTTCTTCTAAATAAATAGCCTTCCTCTCTTATCCCCATTTCTAGGTATTTTTATTCCTTCTAAATAATTAGGGTTCCGTCTAATCCCTATTTCTAGGTAACAGACGGAACAAACAATAAACATTTTCCTCAGTTACAACCAGCGCTTGAAGACTCTGATGTAAAGAATTTTAAGCCATTGCGTCAATACGCAGTAAGAAAGCAGAATGCCTACCAGCCATGGGAAGTAAGTCCATGGCAGAGGCGTCAAGCCTATCGAACTGCCGAATGAGGTGAACGGAATGCAGATGCCGACAGCCATGATGGAGAAGGTCATCAGCATCACAGGCCATGAGGCTGAACTCTGGATGAACGGAACCTTGCGGGTACGGATCATGTGAACGATGAGCGTCTGGGAGAGCAGGCCCTCGATAAACCAACCCGACTGAAAGAGGGATTCCATATCCGGACCCTGGCACTTGAACACCCACCACATCACCATATAGGTGGCAATATCGAATATCGAACTGATGGGTCCAATCCAAATCATGAATCGGCTCAAATCGCCCGAATCCCACACACGTGGCTTGGCGAGATATTCCCTGTCCATACGGTCGAAAGGTATGGTGGTCTGCGAAATATCATAGAGCAGATTCTGGATGAGCAGATGGATAGGAAGCATCGGCAGGAAAGGCAGGAAGGCACTTGCCGCCAGCACGCTGAACATGTTGCCGAAGTTGGAACTGGCCGTCATCTTCACGTATTTCACGATGTTTCCGAATGTCTTTCTGCCTTCAAGCACTCCGTTCTCCAAAACCATCAGGTCTTTCTCCAGGAGGATGATGTCGGCACTCTCCTTGGCAATATCCACAGCCGAATCTACCGAGATTCCGATGTCTGATTCTCTCAAGGCTGCTGCGTCGTTGATTCCGTCGCCCAGGAAGCCCACGGTGTTGTTCTTCTTCTGCAGGAGCTGGATGATTTCCGATTTCTGTATAGGGGTAAGCTTAGAGAAGATGCTGCATTTTACCACTGCTTCCTGCTTGGCTTCCTGACTCATGTTTTCGAGTTCCGGACCCGTAACGGAAGCGGAAGTATTGATTCCCACCTGTCGGGAAATCGCCTTTACCACCGCCTCGTTGTCTCCCGAAAGCACCTTTACTTCCACGCCGTGCTCGTGTAACTGCTTGATGGCCTGGGAAGCTGATTCCTTTGGAGGGTCGAGGAAGGCGAGATAGCCAATGAGCACCATCTCCTTCTCGTCTTCGATGGCAAAGTTGTTCTCCTTGCTCAGGAAACTCTTCTGTGCCAGTGCCAGCACTCTCATGCCCTGCGCATTCATCTCCTTCACGAATTTCTGCGCCTTGCTTCGCATGCTGTCTGTTAGTGGCTGAACCTTTCCATCGAATTCCGCAAAGCTGCAAACTGTCAGCATTTCTTCTACGGCTCCCTTGGTGATGATCTGTCGCTTGCCGTTCCTGTCTTCTACCACCACCGACATGCGTCTTCTGGTGAAATCGAACGGAATCTCATCCACCTTTTTATATGAGCTGCTCAGCGATTCCAGTCCCAGTTCCTTGACGTGCGAGAGGATGGCGCGGTCCATCAGGTTCTTCAGTCCCGTCTGGAAATAACTGTTGAAATAAGCGTGGCGCAGGATGCGGTTTTCCTTGTCCTCGGTTCCATCCACGTTCACGTGGCGCTCCAATACGATGTGGTCCTGCGTCAGGGTGCCCGTCTTGTCGGTACAGAGGATGTTCATGGCGCCGAAGTTCTGAATGGCGTTCAGGTCCTTCACGATGGTCTTCTTGCGCGACATGACCATCGCTCCTTTCGAGAGGTTGGCGGTAACGATCATCGGCAACATCTCTGGAGTCAGTCCCACGGCCACGGAGATGGCGAAGATGAAGGCCTCCATCCAGTCGCCCTTCGTAATGCCGTTGACCAGGAACACGATAGGCACCATTACGAGCATGAAGCGGATGAGCAGCAGACTCACCTTGGTGATTCCCTTGTCGAAAGCCGTGGCTGCACGATGGCCCGCCACGTTCTTGGCGATGGTTCCCAGATAGGTGTGGTTGCCGGTGGCAAAGACGATTCCTTTTGCCGAACCGCTCACCACGTTGGACCCCATGAAGCAGATGTTGTCGAGGTCAACGATGCTGCCCGTATGGTTGCGGTCTTGAGAAAGATTCGGGAATTTCTCGATGGAATCTGATTCGCCTGTCAAGCTGGATTGGCTGACGAACAAATCCTTGGATTCGATGATGCGGACGTCGGCAGGAATCATGTCGCCGGCAGAGAGCATGATGAGATCGCCAGGTACCAGTTCCTCGTTGCTGATTTCATCGCCCGGTGAACCGCCACGGGTGCTTGTGCCGAGACGCATTACATAACAGGTGTTGGTCACCATCTTCTGCAAAGCCTCGCTGGAGCGGTTGGCTTTCCATTCCTGCACGAAGCGGAGGATGGTGCTCAGGATAATCATGGTCGAGACAACGATGATGGAAGTCCAGTCCTGGTCGCCAGGATCAGCCATCCACACATCCATCACGTAGGAGATGGCCACCAGGGCGGTGAGCACGCCTACGAACGGATTGATAAACGCCTTGGCAAGCATCACGAGCGGCTTTTTCTTCTGCTCGTGTACAATCTCGTTCTTGCCATAGAGCGACTGTCTCTTCTCTACTTCTTCATCGGTGAGT
This sequence comes from Segatella copri, assembly GCA_021628325.1. Taxonomy (GTDB): domain Bacteria; phylum Bacteroidota; class Bacteroidia; order Bacteroidales; family Bacteroidaceae; genus Prevotella; species Prevotella copri_R. The sequence goes on from JAJXAL010000078.1 coordinate 15,532, forward strand.
CCCAATGAAGTAGTCTGGAAGTAAGTGAGCACCGTGTTGAGTGGTGCCTTTGCAGCCATCAGTACCGTCTCGGTATTGAAAGCCATTTTTCTGATGTTCTTTTTCTTCTTCCACATA
>JAJXAL010000078.1:15748-18648 GCA_021628325.1 Segatella copri
TACCGTCTCGGTATTGAAAGCCATTTTTCTGATGTTCTTTTTCTTCTTCCACATAATTGCTTTACTTTTACTTGATGTGAATTATTGTTTTGCGGTTGCAAAGGTAAGCAAACTATGTGGAAGAAGCCGTTAGAAAAGAATTAGAACGGTATTAGAAAACTATTAGAGAATCTGTAAATATCTTAAATATAGGGAGATAACTCTATACTCGAATGCTGAATATCTAAGATAACTTTAGATGTGCGGAATCTCGACAACGAAGATGGTTCCCTTGCCCTGCTCCGAATGCACGGCGATGTTGCCATCGTGCAGATGGATAATCTTATGGGCCAGTGTCATTCCGATGCCGTAGCCTTCCACTTCCTTCTTGTCTTCTCTTTCTCCTCTATAGAATAAGGTGAAGAGATTCTCCTTATCTTTTGCCGACATTCCAAAACCTGTATCTGCCATGCGGACGATGCTCCATTTATCTCTGAAGGAAATCTGAACGATGGAAGAATGGTTCTCCGAATACTTGCAGTTGTTCTCTATCAGATTCGAGAAGGCGATGTTCAGCAGATAAGGATTGCCGAGGACGGTAATCAGACTGTCATTGTCTTCTTCCTCGTTGCAGAAGAGTAGGTCGATGCTGTATTCCGGATGCGCCCGCAGGATGAGTTCTCTTGCATCTAATAAAAGTTCATCCAGGCGAACCTCTCGCATGCTGATTTCTTCCTTGCCGTAATCCGCCTTTGCCAGGTTCAGCAACCCGTCTATCAGTCGGGTCATTCGCTTGGCGTCCTGCTGCATGTTCTGCATGGCGAGCTGGTACTGCTCGTTGGTTCGCTCTTTCTGCAGCGAAACATCGATTTCGGCTGTTAGGGCAGCCAGGGGAGTACGCAGTTCGTGAGACACGTTGCTCACAAACTGCTTCTGTGAATTGAATGAAATCTCCAGTCGCTTGAGCAGTTCATTGAAGGCGATGGTCAGTTCGCCCAACTCATCTTTTTCGTTCTTCACGGGGATGCGGCGGTCGATGTGGGAGGCTGTAATAGTTTCAGCCTCATTCACGATGTTTCTTATCGGTTTGAGGGAGAGTTTTGCCAGAACATAGCCGGCGATAAAGAGCAGCGACAATCCGATGATGAAGAGGCAGATGAGGGTTTCCTGCAGTCCCACCAGGTTGTCGTAGCCGTAGCCGTCATAAGCGGCAGCTGTAACAATATAATCCTTTCCCTTGTATTGGAAAACCATTCCGATGCCCTGGTATTTTCCGATGTGGAATTCAATCTCTTTTTTCTGAATGATTTCCTTGATCATCCCTTCGGTTTCCTTCACGATGTCGTTGTGGATGGCATCGTGGTAGAGCATGTGGAAATCGGTGGTATAGACGGCAACCTCTACCTCGTTGATAAACTTCCTATTGTTCAGATAAACCGACTGCATGGTCTTGGCATCTACCTGTCCGGCCAGGAAGAGATTGACCTTGGTAATGCCTTCGCTTTTCAGGTTTCTGAAGAAAGTCTGGTCGCGGGTATGTTCGCTGACCAGGTAAATGAGCACCATGCAAAGCAGAAATATGGTTGCCGTAATGCAGGTGTATTTAAGGGTAAGGGATGTTCTGATCTTCATATCTCTTTTCTTTCTGGTTTTATTCAAATTCTTATTCGGTTTATCTGTTTGGTTCGTTACATCTTGTCCGTCAAGATAAAACCAACTCCCGGCTTGGTATGAATCAGTTTTACCTCGAAGTTCTTATCCATTTTCTTTCTCAGATAGTTGATATAGACATCGATGAAATTGGTGCCCGTATCAAAATGGGTGTTCCAAACCTTTTCAGCTATTTCCACTCGGCTCACCACCTTTTCTGCATTCTCCACCAGATAAACCAGCAGGTTGTATTCCTTAGGCGAAAGCTTGACAGGTTCGCCGTTTCGTGTTACTTCCTGTCTTTCAAGATTGATGCACAGGTCGGCGTATGAAATCTCCTTTACCACATCAACCTTAGCCACGGCTCTTCTTTTCTGCAATACTCTCACTCTCGCCAGCAGTTCTCTGAAATCGAATGGCTTCACCATGTAGTCGTCGGCTCCCACATCGAAGCCTTCCAGCTTATCATCGGCGGTTCCCAGAGCCGTGAGCATCAGAATAGGGATTTCTTCATCCGCCTTTCTGATTTTCTGGCAGAGTTCGAAACCATTGAGCTTCGGCAGGATGATGTCTGAGATAATCAGTTGGAAATCATTCGATTGAAACAGTCTCCATCCCATCTCACCATCGTAAGCCACCAGAACCTGATAGCCGTTCTCTTCCAGACCGATTTTCAATAAATCAGCCACTCGCTTTTCGTCTTCTATCACTAAAATCTTAATCATACTTATAATCGTCTTTTTGTAGCTTGCAAAAGTACATCAATTTTAAAGATTCCCACGCTTCTTCACTTTTTATTATGGAAAATTAACCGTAATATCTTAAAAAAACTTTGCCTTATCAGATATTATTCGTACCTTTGCCTTGTTTTAAAAAGTTTAATCAGTTAGAAATCAGTTTAATCAATTAGAAAAATGAAGAAGATATTAAATCCATATTTGAACAAGGAGGGTTACAACTGCGTTTGCTGTGCTCCCAACAATCCTGTGGGATTGCATCTTGAGTTTTGGGAAGAGGGTGAGGATGTGCTTACCATCTGGAATCCCGGCGAGAATTACCAGGGCTGGATCAATACCCTGCATGGCGGAATCATCAGTATGCTGATGGATGAAGTGGCAGGCTGGGTCATCAACCGCAAACTGCAGACCACGGGTGTGACGATGCAGCTCAACGTGAAGTACAAGAAGCCTGTAATGACCACCGATTCGCAGATTACGGTGCGTGGTCACATCGCCAGTCAGCGCCGCAACATCGTCACCATCCACCTGACT
>JAJXAL010000226.1:0-2206 GCA_021628325.1 Segatella copri
CAGATGTTCTGACTCCCATGCGAGCCTCGGCGACATTAACCACATAATCACCCAGTTTTTCGCATTCCTGAATGATATCCATGTACAATGTACCTACACCATAGGTATAAAGATGGTTATCCACATCATCCAGGTTCTGGTTTCTCAACTGAGTACGATAATTATTAATCTCGGTCTCGATATTGTACGTATGGTTCAGATTGATAGAATGGCGTTCATGAGCAAACATATAGTTCATCTGAGTCAGCGCCTCATCTACCAACTTAAACATCTGATGAATGTTTTCACTCTGCTTGGCAGTAAACTCCTCCTTGTTTTCACCCTTGCGCTTAATGGTGCGGGCAAGATTGAAGCAACTGTCACCAATACTCTCAATCTCGGAAATCTCACGCAACATCGCACGGATCTTCGCCTTGGTATCATCACTCAGATGAGCATCACTCACCTGATCAAGATATTTGGCAATCTCAATCTCCATATTATCAGAAATCCCCTCATACTTCTCGATACGCTCATAGAGCTTGTCGAAAGTCTTGGAATCCTGAGTTTCCAGCAACTCTCTCACCATACCAAACATACGATGGATGCGCTCGCCGAAACTGCCGATTTCCTGCTGTGCCTCGAAGACAGAAAGTTCTGGTGTCTTCATGATGCCAGCCTGGATAAAGCGCAAACGGAAATCTTCATCCTCCTTATCTGCCTTAGGCTTGATAAGTTTGCAGACAACTTTTTCCAACTGTGGGATAAACCAAATCAGAACGCCCGTGTTGCAAACATTGAAACAGGTATGGAACATCGCCAGGACAATTGGCAACAACTTCGTCTTCTGTGCCGCAGACATACCACCATTAGGATCATACCCCACGATAGAGCAAACGAAATCTACAAATGGATAGAACAGGCAGAGAACCCAGATTACACCAAAGACATTGAATACCAGATGAGCCAAGGCTGCACGACGAGCCTGGGCATTGGCACCCAAAGCGGCAAGATTGGCTGTAGCGGTAGTTCCGATATTCTCACCCATCACCAAGGCAATACCCAGATAGATAGGGAGTACGCCTGTAGAACAGAGTAAGATGGTGATAGCCATCACAGCAGCCGAACTCTGTACGATACAGGTTATAAGTGTACCAATCAGGAGGAAGACTACAATCGTAAAATGACTCTTCGTATCAAAAGATCCAAAGAAATCAATAACAGCCGGATTATGTTCCAGATCAAGAGCCTTACCCGCACTACTCAACAGAACGAGCGAGAAGAAGAGGAAGGCGATACCAAAAAGGAAATCTCCGAAATAACGGCGCTTCTTACTATAAATCAGCATAATGCCGAGGAAGAACGCAGGGAATACGACAATCGTTAAATCTACATTATAACCCAGCGACATAATCCATGCCGTAAACGTGGTACCAATGTTGGCACCCATAATAACGGAAATAGCTTGGGCTAAAGTCAGCAAACCTGCATTTACAAAAGAAACCGTCATAACGGTAGTTGCAGAGGAGCTCTGAACGGCACAGGTAATAAAGGTACCTGTAAGCATTCCCGTAAATCGATTGGTTGTCATAGCGCCCAAAATGTGGCGCAACTGAGATCCTGCCATCTTCTGCAAGGCCTCACTCATCACCTTCATACCATAGATGAGCAAAGCTAAAGAACCGAGAATCTGAAAAAAAATCACAAGATATTGACTTGTATCCATATTCATTTGTATTTGTGGAAATGTTTGTTACGTTTCGGTTGCAAATATAATAAGATTTCTGCTTATTCCGAAATATTTGGAAAAGATATTGCGAGTTGTAACAGCATTGTAACATGTAGGACAAGAGAAGAAGACATATTGCGATTTCTCGGAGCATCGCAGAGAATAAAAACGGACGTACGCCATAGGGATGGAGCGCACGTCCGTGAAGAGAGAGATTTTATTTGATCACGTTCCACTGACCGAGAATATGATTAGTCATTGGCATTAATAGCTCCACTAGGCAACTTGTTGTATCCACAGCTCAAGCAATCATAATCAGTCAAGTTTTGAGTCAAGTCCTCACCCGAAAAATCATCCTTCAATAATGGAGCCGTTGTAAAATTCCAATCGTATGTTGTCAGATTGTGATTTGTACTATCCCAAAAGAGCCACCAAACGAACTTTTATCAGACAAGGCATATCGGCTTGCGCCACAAGTTGCCACTGGCAATCCATATT
>JAJXAL010000079.1:0-18452 GCA_021628325.1 Segatella copri
ACTTCCTGTTCAGTGGTCTGAATAAGGAGTTTCTGATTTTTTTGTTCTTTCTCGCTCTCAGCGGCATCTTCTGGCTGATGATGACGCTCAATGAGACTACCGAGAGAGAATTCAATATTCCTGTGCAGTTAACGGGCGTGCCCCGCAATGCGGTGATAACCGGCGAACTCCCTGATACCGTGCATATTACGGTGCGCGATAAGGGATTCACACTCGTTACCTATGCTTACGGAGGCAAGATTCATCCGCTCACATTCCGGTTTGCCAATTATGCCGACGAGGAAACGGGAACGGGACAGATTCCGATGGCTGATGTGCAGAAACAGGTGGCATCCCAGCTCTATGGCTCTACCAAACTGATCTCCATCAAGCCGGCAAAATACGATTTCTTCTTCACCTACGGCTCTTCCAAGCGGGTGCCTGTGGTGTTCAGAGGCAAGATTACAACCAGCAAGAGCTATTATCTGGCGCATACCGAATTCCTGCCGTCTACGGTTACGGTTTATGCCAACAAGAAGCAGCTCGATGAGTTGGAATCGGTAGAAATCGAGCCGTTCAACCTGCGCAACCTGCAGGATACCATTCATCGCAACGTACCTATCAAGAAGATACGTGGCATGAAGATTGTGCCTCAGATGGTGCGCCTGGCGGTATATCCTGATGTGCTTACCGAAGAGTCGGTCGATGTGCCTGTTACGGCCATCAACATGCCTGATAACATGGTGCTCCGTACCTTCCCGTCTAAAGTGGCGGTAAGATTCACCATCGGAGCCAGCCTCTTCAGAACCATCAAGCCGAGCCAGTTTAAGGTGGTAGTAGATTATAACGATCTGGCTAACAACCCTTCTGACAAGTGCAAACTCCAGTTGCGCAGCGTGCCGCGCTCGGTGAGCAAGGCGCATCTCGACCTGGAAACGGTAGATTATCTGCTGGAACAGCAATGATAGTTGATAATTTATAGTTGATAGTTTTTCTACTATGATGAAGATAGCGATAACGGGCGGTATAGGTAGCGGAAAGAGCTATGTGTGCCGGATATTGGAGAAACACGGCATCCGGGTTTACGACTGCGATGCTGAGGCTAAGCGGCTCATGCGCACCGATGCCCGCTTGCAGGCTGGCTTGAAGAAGCTGGTGGGCGAGCAGGTTTACAGTGCAGAGGGCGTTTTGCAGAAGCCCGTGCTGGCTCAGTTTCTGCTGGCTGGCGAGGCTAACAAGCAGGCTGTCAACGATGTGGTTCATCCGGCTGTGGCGCGCGATTTCGAGCAGAGCAGCTATGAGTGGATGGAGAGCGCCATCCTCTTCGATAGCGGTTTCTACCGCCGTATCCACCTCGATTTCGTGGTCTGCGTAACGGCTCCCGTCCCGGTCCGCATCCAGCGCATCATGCAGCGCGACCGTATCCCGGCAGAGAAGGCGCAGCAGTGGATAGATGCCGTCATGCCGCAGGAAGAGCTTGCAGCCCGCTCTGATTTCGAAATCGTGAACGATGGCGAGCAGGATATCGATGCACAGGTAAGGAAATTATTAGATATCATTAATAATAAAGAATAATAGAAAAGACAATGGAAACAATCCTTTCAATTGCAGGCAAACCAGGCCTTTATAAATTGGTATCAAGAGGTAACAGAAACCTCATCGTAGAAACACTCGATGAGACTCACAAGCGTATCCCAGCTTTCGCTACCGACCGCGTAACAAGCCTTGGTGACATCGCTATGTATACAGACGCTGATGAGGTGCCACTCTGGGAAGTGCTCGACAGCGTAAGCAAGAAGGAAGAGGGCAAGCCTAGCACTTTCAACTACAAGAAGGCGCCTGTTGCTGAGCTCCACGCTTATTTTGCTGAGGTTCTTCCTAACTACGATCGCGACCGTGTTCACGACAGCGATATCAAGAAGCTCCTCCAGTGGTACAACATTCTCGCTAAGTACGGCATCACCGATTTCAAGGCTACTCTCGCTCCTACAGAGGGTGAGAACGTAGATGATCGTGCTGAGCAAACTGCTGAATAAGAATCATTTATCAGAGTTAGCATATAACAATAAAAAAGGCTCCTGCAACACTTGCAGGAGCCTTTTTCGTACATTTATTTCTTTTTCAATCTTCTTTCTCTCTTTTCTTTCTTTTTATACTTTTATTTTTTTACTTTTCTTTTTCAATCTTTTTCAATTCCTTCTCAAATCTTCTGCGGTACATTTCTCCCGCTATGGTCAGACCGAAGGGGAAGGCTAACCAGATGCCTAGAATGCCCAAGCCGCAAGGGAAACCCAGGGTGTAGCCCAGCGGCAGGGAGATGACGAAATAGGCGATGAAGGCATAGAGCACCATCGGCTTTACACAGGCGATGCCACGCAGCGCATTGGCAAAGGTATACTGCAGTCCGTCGCCAAACTGATATACCATCAACAGGATAATCAGCGTAGCCACATACGCCTGCACCTCCACATTATCATTAAACCAGCCACCTATCTGATGGCGAAGCAGGAACACCGGCAAACCCATACACAGCGAGAACAGCAGGTTCAGCCGGAATCCGTCGTAGGCATTGCGGCGAACTGCCCCGTAGTCCTTCTGACCCATAAAATGGCTCACGCGGATAGCCAGCGCTGCCGCCATGCCCGAAAGCACGAGATAGAAGAGCTGCGAGAGGGTAATCATCACCTGATGAGCCGCCAGCGGAATGGTTCCCAGCCAGCCCACCATCACACAGCTCAGCGTGAAGGCAGCCGATTCCATGCCCAGCTGCAGCGCCACAGGCCAGCCCAACCGGTTCATCTCCCTGAAGTCAGCCTTGGTCAGGGAACTGTGCAGAATATCGCGTCTGTATTCCCCGAAATTCTTGCCCGTCATCAGCATGCCCACCATCGCCAGCGCCATCAGAATGCGGCTCACCAGCGTCGAAATACCGGCTCCCAGCAAACCCAGTTCCGGGAAACCCGCCACACCGTAAATCAGTATCCAGTTGCCCAGGATATTGATTACGTTGCCACCAATCATCGCCCACATCGCCACCTTGGTCTGTCCGAGTCCGTCAAGAAATTGCTTCATCGTAAAGAAGATGCCCATGAAGAGCACCGAGGCAAGGTTTACCAGAAAGTAAGGACGGATGAGCGAGAGTAGCTCTTCAGGCTGTCCGATGCGCCCCAGATTCAGGTAGAGCACAACGAGGGCGAGGGTGAAGATGATGCCCGTCAGCATGTTGGCACAGAAGGCATTGCGCACTTTCTGTCCGATGCAGTCGGTCCGTTCCTCGCCGTAGAGCCGTCCGATGATAGGAGTGAGTCCGTAGGTGAATCCCATATAGGATACGAAAACGAGACCGAAGATATTGTTCACCAGTCCGGCAGCCGCCAGTTCGGGTGTACTGTGATGGCCTATCATCAGCGTATCAGCAAATCCCAGGATGATGGTACCCAGCTGTCCTATGATGATAGGAATGCCGATAGCTAGCAGTTCCCGGTAGTGATGTTTCTTGTTTGTCGTTATTGATGTCGTATGATTATTCATATTTGCTTTTAATTACTAATCTATTTCCTTTATTCTGCTTAAGAGCATGCAAAGTTACGGCTTTATTCACTAACTACCAAATTTTTCTCCCCTTTTTTTTAGAGGACCAGCGATGGAATCGCTGGTCCCCAGCCTTTTTACCTTTTTACCTTTTTACTTTTTTACCTTTAAAAGATGTATGAACTTCCTTCCTCTTTCTGTCCATACGAGGTAGGTGTGGGTGTAGGCGGTGCCCAGCTTCTCCTGAACCCCATCGCAGTGAGGGTCGGGGAGGGTAGAGTAGCGGGTGCGGCTCTTCGCCAGGCCCATGTGGGCATAATCGGCATAGAGCAGATACTGGCCGCTCTGGTAGTACTGGATATGAAGGGCACAGAGCTGGCGGTTCAACTCCTGTGCCGTGATACCCAGCTCCTTCGCTATCTGCGTGGTGGTATAGCAGGAAACTGAGTTGAGAACATTGTCGGTGTAGAGCGCCTTCGGCAGAAGATGATCCACCTGATTCTCCAACTGGATGATGTTCTCACCGTTCTTGGCGATGCAAACCACCTGTTCGTCTACCACACCGTTCAGCCGACGAATCTCCGTATCCTGTTCTCCGATGAGTTTCTTCTGCTGATCAATCTGCACCTGCTGGTTTTTCAGCAGATTCTCCTTCTCCTTGAGTGTAGCTCTGAGAATCTCTTCAGCATGCCGAATCGTCTCCTCATCACTCTCGCCCTGCTGTAGCGGAATATAACCGCCCGTCTTGCGAATCTGTGGCAACACCTCGGAAGTAACCCAGTTCTTAAATTTCACCGCCGTTGGAAGCTTGGAGCCGAGAACCAAAGCATAGAATCCGCTCTCGTTGACGAAAAGCATCTGCTGGAGTCGTTCTATTCGACTTCCATCCTTACGCAGGCGGCCAAAAAGTTTGATGCTGTATTTCACAGCATCATGTGGGTTAACTAACTGATATACAGCACATCTTGCAAGTTTGTATCCCAGTATATCACAGACATCTTTCGCGCAGAACAAGGGCTCCTCGTTTTCATCGGTCAAGGTACGAATCTTACCGAATTCAGGGTTTTCAAACACGACAGCATTACCTGCTATCTTTTCATTCTTCATTTCTTCTTTTTTTGTTTTATAATTTTTTTCCATGATAAAAAATGTTTAATTATTAATGTTGAATGTTGAATGTTAAATTGAATGTTGAGTGTTGAATGTTGAATGTTGATTTTTTGCCTAACGGACTCAAGGGCGCTAGCCTAATTCAACATTCAACACTCAACATTCAACATTACAAAATCGTAATCCAAATGCTCTCATCCCTGTCTCTCGCAGCGGTAATGGCATTGATGAGGCGGTGGAGCCAGATGCGGGAGTTCACAACCATGCCTTTCACACGGTTCTCACCCACCAGGATGCAGCCCTGCGTATCATCGGGATAATTGCCGGCATGGATGCGGATGCCCTCAAAATTGGGGACACCCAACAGCAGCGGCAACCACATCTTAAAACTCGGCGACTTACTGATCACCAGCGGATAAGTACCCTCAGGTATCGCCGTCGTGCCCTTCATCTTCTGCGCCTTCTTGCCCGATACACGCCCCAACCGCACATTCTCCTCGGCAGGACTTAGCTCCACACCCAGAAGGTTGCGCCAGCACGGCTCCATCGTATCACAGAAATACGAGTCCGCATTCAGCTTCTCCGGGGGCACATCACACACCGTCTTCAGCCCCCTGCACTTGTTCACACTCTCAATCGTGCGCTTCTTCACATCCTCATCCTTCAGGATGTAAAGGCGACCTATCGTGTAGGTCTTCTTCTTCGCTATACGTTTTAAAACTATCTGCATAAGTCAAAATAAATTTAAGATTCAATAACCATACCGTCGTGGCGGTACTTCAGCTTCTCAAAACTGTCACAACTGTCACAACTGTCACGCTTGCCCGTATACTGATACGCCCGCCTGATGTAATTCCGGTGCAGCCACTGCCTGATCATCATGTCGGTACCCTTCGCATCCAAACCATGCTCCAGCCGGATGGCAAGCAACTGCGCAGCCGTAAAGTTATCGGGCAGTATCTGTAAAAGATTCTGAGGCCCACGCTTCGAACTCCTCTCCGCCGTATAGTTCTCCTTCGCAATCATATCGCCGAAGAACCGCATCTTGCAGTACAGGTCATACCGCTCGCTCCAGCGGATAAACTCGTCAATCTCCGACTCCCACTTGCAACCATTGGCTACATACAGCACGCACGCCTTCAGGTAAGCGATGACGTTGGCACGGAACGAGAGATTCTCAAACGTCCTGTCCTGCGACAGCCGGGCAAACTCAGCATTCTCATCCTTCAGTTTGAGGGCAAGCTGAAACGCCTCCTTACACTCTATCAGACCCGTTACTTTGTTCAGATTTTCGATATAAGGCCTGAGCGCCTCACGGTACGATTCATCATAAGTTCCGTAAACAGGCATATCTTCGCCGATTTCCCTTTCGGGGATGGTACAGAAGTTGATACGGCTGATAGGACCATCGGTAAGAACCTTAGAGAAGTAACGCTGACCCTTCTGGATGGTGGTAGATGCATTCCAGTTGAACCGGATGGTAACACGCTCCGTTACACTCATCGTTCCTACGCGAGTTTGTCCATATTTGTTACCCGGGTCTGCGGCAAGACACATGATACGGAACTGCTGGTTTCCGCTGCCCTTGAGCGCATCAAACTGGTCGAGCTCATTGAGCGAAGTATAGAGGAAATGTTCCTGCGCTTCAGCCGTTCTCATCACGAAAGCCGGGTTTGTCATATCCGCATCAATCTCCTGGATAATCAGGTTTTCAGGTCTCTTGCGCTTATCCTTGTTGGCACCCTTGCGCAGCATCTCATCCTTCCACGCCTTCTCGCGCTTCAGGTTTTCAGCATCCCTCAGCCTGATATCCTCCATAATGAAATCGATGGGCCTGTTCACGCTGCTCTTACCCGCTCCGGTACCCGCAAGCAGCAGCGTCATCAGTCTCGCCTCGTGCTCCACGTTGTCAATATACCGGAACCTCGTCTTCCAGAGATGCGTAGCCAGCGGCGGGAAGATAGCGTGCGCCACAGCCGGCTTATAAATTTCCGGCGTCCTCGATATCAGCAGCTCCACCAGCTTCGGCAGCTTCTTCGGCATCTCCGGCGGGTCAGGATAATCCTCCTCGGTACTTTGAACTTTGAGATTTGAACTTTGAACTGTATGAGTACCATCAGCCCTATTAACTTTCAACTGTAAACTATTAACTTGCTGGCTGGCCTTCTGCTCTGCCAGCGCATTCACCCTCATCACTTCCCTCGACATCGGCTTCGTATTGTCAGCATATTTCGCATAGAAGTCGTGAATCAGCTGATGGCAGTCGTTCTCCTGATAGTAGCTCGGCATTTTCACCCTCACCACCTTCATCAGTTCCTCTTCCTCCATCACCCTCGAAGCACCGGCGCTCATGATAGCCAGCAGCGAAGAGTGTCTCGACCCCACGGTATCAATCTCCATACCTCCGAGTCCGGCAGCCTGCGTAAAGAGGTCAAACGCAATCAGATTCTTCTCCCTGGCTCCCAGTCCGCCAGCATCCTGATTGCCTCCAGAATCCCCGATATGAGGAGCATCAGCACCATGGCTATCATTTTCATTATTCTTACCATTGCTATTAACTTTTAATTGTAAACTATTAACTTTCCCTCTTCCGTCCACGGTCAGTCCGCGGTCCAGATACGCCTGCCTTCGCATCAGAATCTCCTTCTCGCTCAGCACGGCGCACCACATCTTCGACCTGTAGATTTCCGAGTCCTTATCAGTGAGATAAATCATTCTTTCGGGTGTGATGCAGCTCTCGTCATACGGCACCCCCAGCGCCTCGCAATACGCCTTCTGCGTCTCCTCGATGGTCATTCCCACCGGCAGTCTGATACCGATGTGCAGCTTCTTGCGGGCACTGTAGCAGAGGTGCAGCAGCGAGCCGTTCCAGATGCCGCTAGAGCAGTTCAGCTCCCTTGCCTTCTCGATAGCCTTGTCTACATACTCCCTGTCATCCACGTCGATGATGGTCTGGAACATGAAGCTTTCGGGCTGGGCATTCTCCTGTCTGCGCACATTGTTCTTGAAAATGCCGTAGTGGGGACAGAAGAAAGGCAGTTCGCTCTTCAGCCTGTCCTGCGCCTTCTTCACCGCCTGAGCATCGTTGGCATTCACCTTCGGGATAGGCAGTTCGCCCCTGATCTGCTGAATCATCTTTTTGATTTCCGGCGACGCAATCACCTTGTCATACGTCGCCAGACTGTTGGTAAACACCTTCCCCTTATTGCCCTTGCGATAAGGGTTCAGTGCAATTACATGTTGTGTTTCTGTCATGTTATTTCGTTAATAAAAGATTGGTTTGTGGGGTAATCCCCTCTTCCGTTTTCACCACTCTCAGTCGTCTGTAAGGAGGAGGACTGAACACATACGCTTTCACTTCCATCATTTTAAATAATTTAGAAGATTGGGGGCTCCCACCACGGTTGATGTGCAGATACACAAAAGCCCCCGAAACTCAGACCGCATTGGTTCTGAATTCCGGGGGCAAAGGTAAGGCAAATTTCTCGCTTCTACCTAGTACGTACTATGTACGCGTACTAGTACTACCTGCCAGATTAGCCTCTGATAGCAGGCATCACTTTTTCGAGGAAGGGAATCGTTTTCTTCTGATCCATTCCTCGGTTGTAGGCGGCTCTCATCGAGTTCGGATTAGGACCCCAATAATTGCCGAATACGCTCCATATATTATCGATTTTCAACTCTGTACCTATCTGGTTGGCAAGGATGGCAGCTTCGGATGATGACAGTCCTGAAGGCATGAAATTTTCGGTTACCAAGCCTATCTCTATCAGGTTGTTCTTTATCCTCTGAGCCTTTTCCGTTTTCAGCTCTTCCGGCATCTCAGCATTTCTGCATGAGTTTTGCTCACAGGCATTGCTGCCATAATAATTCTCCACATGCTCGAAGTACGAACTACCAGCGTTCATGATGATCATTCTTTGTCCAGACATTTCTCATCCTCCTTTCCCTGATAGTTGTTCATGTGCTCGATATACTGTCCACCATTCATCTGGATTGTATTGTTGATAACGATGGTGAAGTGCTTTATTACAAAGCGAATAAATTTGCCTAAGAAAAATGCTTTCATCTTCTTTTATTGATTTTGTTGTTAACTGTTTCCTCCTCATTTTAGTAAAGGTCGTGTGTTTGCGCTAACGTTTTTAGCGTAAGCCGCTGGAGAACTGCCGAGCGCCTACTATCGTAAGGTGTGGGGGCGGGTAGGGTTGTGTGTTTACTTTCTGGTTTTTGATATGGCATTAAGTTGATACTTGGTCGCAGATACCTGGCATCTCGACCGATTGTTAGTAATTATAGTATACCACAGCTCGCTTAGGAGTTCTCCTAAGCTTCCGAAACACCTTTTCTTCATAAAGTCGAGGTGATTGCTGTTAATATGCTTCATTTTTTTCATAATTTCAAAATTTCGTGCAAAGGTAATAAAAAACATTCAAATAACCAAATAAAAAGTGAGCGTTATGGCGCTCACTTAAATTTAATGTTTATTATATATACGTGTGATGTTTTTAACAGATTAAACGCCATTCCCCCTCACGCATCCCTGCAATTCCCTTCACGCCCCGAAGCGGCAAAAGCTTTGTATGGCTCGAATATGATAAATAAGCCGAAAAAATAGGAGAAAAGATGATGTAAATGGATTCTTTTTTGTACTTTTGTACGCAATAAAAGAAATGCAAGACTTATGGAATCTAGATTCTTGACCAATTATACAGAGACAACCTTCCTGTCTACCATTCAGATGAACTTGCGCCGCTGCAAGTCATTTGCTCTTTCAGTCAGCTTTATCAAGAAAGCCGGCCTGGTACTCTTGGCTAAAGACATTAGTGCTGCTATAGAGCGTGGAGCTAAAGGAAGAATCATCACTTCGACCTATCAGAATTTTACCGATATAGAATCGTTAAACTACTTTTTGAGTTTGGCACAACATCCTAATTTTGAGTGTCATCTGGACGATGAATGTTTCCACGATGAGAAGAACTATTTTACCAATGGTTTCCATTCTAAAGGCTATATTTTCGAACTGGAAAATGGTATAGAAATGGTTGTTGGTTCTTCTAATATCACACGCTATGCTTTGCTGAAAAACATAGAGTGGGATTTGGTGGTGAATTGCGAGCATGATACCGAGGCTTATCTTGATGCAATGAATGAGTTTGAAAGCCTATGGAATCAGACGTATGAATTATCGCAGGATAGAATTAAAGAATATTCTACCAAACTCTGTTTTGCTATTGAGCATTGGGATATGGATTATGATATGGCGGATTCTGAAATCAAACCTAATTATATGCAGCGCAAAGCACTTAGGGAATTGAACAGGTATCGTGCCATCGGTCAGGAAAGGGCTTTGGTGATTTCTGCCACAGGTTCAGGAAAGACGTATCTGGCAGCATTCGATGCGCTCAATTTTAACCCCGACAGATTGCTCTACATCGTACATGAAGGCTCTATCTTGAAGAAATCCCTGGAGACATTCCAAAAGGTCTTTGGTGGCTCTAAAACCTGCGGCCTGTATAATGCGGAGGCAAAGGAAACAGGTGAGGATTTTCTGTTTTCTACCAATGTTTCGATGTGCCGTTCGCTCGAACTCTTTGATAAGAAGGAATTCGATTATATCATCATCGATGAGTGTCACCATGCTGTAGCAGACAGTTATCGGAAAATCATCGACTATTTTGAGCCGGAGTTCCTGCTGGGCTTGACAGCTACCGAGAACCGAATGGATAATCAGGATGTAGTAGAGATTTTCGGCAATAATATCCCATACGAGTTACGGCTTCGTGATGCCATCATCAATGATCTGATTGTGCCTTTCCACTATTATGGTATTCGTGACGAACTGGTTGATTATGGGTTGACAGCATCTGGCGAACGCCGTTTGATTTCGCAAATTTCTACACCTGAAAACTGCGAGTTTATCCACCAACAGATAGAGAAGCATCGAATGGGAAACCAGAAGCTGAAGGCGCTGGCTTTCTGTAGAAACATACAGCATGCCAGAATGATGGCTGATAATCTGGGTGATTATTACCATACAGCTTTCTTGAGCGGTAAGAACAAGACCGGTGAACGTATTCGTGCTTACAATGATTTACAGGATGAAAACCGGGATTTGGAAATCTTGTTTGCTGTAGATATCCTGAACGAGGGTGTGGATATTCCTGGTGTCAACATGGTGCTCTTTCTGCGCCCAACGGAATCGAGTACCATCTTCTTGCAGCAATTGGGTCGAGGTCTTCGTAAGTATACAAACAAGCCTTATGTTACGATACTCGATTTCATTGGCAACAGCTATAAGCGTAGCGTTCATATAGCCTTGGCGCTAGGCAGTCTTTCCCGCAATTCTATTTTGGAAAAGAAACTCTTGAAGTTCATGGTAAGGAATGATTTCAAGAGCTTGGGCTTGGATAAATATGGCGTTGAGGTACACATCGATGACCTTTCCAAAGAGGAAATCATCGACAAGATAGAGAGTGAGAATTTCAACCGCATCAACTATCTGAAGATGGATTATCAGAACTTCAAGGCATATCTGAAAACTCCGTCTTATCCATCGCACATGGATTATATGAATAGTGATTATGCTCCTAATCTCTTGAAATTCATGAAGATAAAGATTGGCTCCAAGAAAACCAATTCTTATTATGGTTTCTTGAAGGGTATAGAAGAAGAGGGCTTGCCGGTATTCTCAGAAGAGCAGATTGCTTGTATCAATTATCTGTCTAGTCTTTTGCCTTTGGTAAGAGAGCATGAGTATTTGGTAATCAGAAATTTACTGGAGGGAGAGTCTTCTTTATCTCGTATTGAAGCCAATATCCGGGAGGAAATTCCTGGTTTCAAGCATGAGCAACTGGAGCACGCTTTGCGATTCCTGGAAGAGGGATTTGCTGTGAAGATAGAAGCGGATGAAGTGCATTTATGTGGCGAAAGAGAAGAAGAATATGAGGCATATCTGCAAGATTTGCTCAACTATGGTTTGACACAATATGAGGCAAGATATGCTGAAACGAAAGAAGATTTCCTGTTGTGGCAGGATTATCGTCAGGACCAGGTGCTCTTGAAAATCCTGGAGAATCCGAAGCACAATCAGTATGGCACTTACTATAAGAATGGCAATATGTATGTATTTGCTGGTTTAAAGAAGGATGCCTCGCTGGATGAACATTTGAAGTATAATGACAAGTTCTTGTCGCCAGATGTTTTCCAGTGGGAAAGTATTAATGATATTTCAGACAAGGACGAAGCTAAACAGAAAGCCGCTAAGAGAGTCTTTGTGTTTGTGAGGAAGGTAAATATGGAGAATGGTATCACCCTGCCATACACCTATGTAGGAACTGGTCATTTGGAGAATCCGAGAAAGGATGTTACGACGAATGGTTCCATATTGTATGATATCCACATGGACAATCCGTTGTCGCAGGAATTGCAGGAAGACTTCCAGTGGATGGAGTAAATGATATTTTAAATAGAAGATAAGAACAATGAAACATTATAATGTGGTTGCAGCCGTGGTTTGCCATGATGGCAAGTATCTCTGCATGCAGAAAGGCAAGACAAAGTTTGAGTATACCAGCTATAAATGGGAGTTTCCTGGTGGCAAGATTGAGCCTGGTGAAACTCCTCAACAAGCGCTGGCTCGTGAGCTGATGGAGGAGATGGAATATCCTGTAGAAGTAGGAGAGGAGTTGGTAACTGTGAATCACGAGTATCCTGATTTCTCGATAACCATGACTGCCTTTCTGTGTACGCCAAAAGGCGATGCTAATGGGTTCAGGAGGCGTGAGCACGCTGATAGCAAGTGGTGCAGCAAAGAAGAGCTGAAAGGGCTCGACTGGGCTGCAGCGGATGTAGGGGTAGTTAGAATTTTGCTATAAAATTCTCGATGGCTGCAAACAAAGAATACATATATTTGCTTTTTCTTGTTAAATAGGCAAATGCCTTTATAGACATAGAATTCCAAAACAATTGTTACTTTTGTAGGGTATTAAAATATACGACAATGGCAAATCTTAAAGAAAATAGACAGAAAATAAAGGAAGAGTTTACATATTTCCTTTCAAAGGTTGCTAAGAGCTCGAGATTCTCTAAAGAAAGCGGGGATTCTCTTGGTGAATCTTCAATAAGTAGTTATTTGCTATTTATTGAGCCGGAAAGATTATTTGATTACAACCCAGAGGAATGGAAATCTATATCATCTATGTATGATATTACCGATCCTTCTATTGTTGATGATATTCAGTCAAAATTGTTGCAAGATAAAGAATTTCTCAAGCATGATAAAAATGATAATTATGCTTTTCGCTCTAATGCATTAAGTCATTATAAACATTTTTTATATGCAAGAGATTACTTTAAAAGAATTGATGAGGACAAAAAAGAGGATATTCAATCGACCAAAAAGTTATTGAAGGAGACAAACAATATTGTTGACTTTTGGGGATTCGTTTTAAAAGTTATTCTGAAATATGATGAAAATCTGAGTAAACTTGAAGAACGGTTAAACTATAACACAGTGACTGTTGGCTTCAAATTTTGTCGTTTCGGTAAAAAAGTTGAGAGTCTAAAGTTGGTTACTGACCCTAGACGGCAAGATGACTGCGATACTTCGATAACATGGGTTCTCAAAGGGGATGAATACTGTTTTTTAAAGGAGCAAACTCTGCAATCATTGGAAATATTTGCCAATAATATCAACGAGATATACGGCGATAAATATTTGATAGAAATAGACAATAACAGCTATAGATTATACGAACTTGATAGCAGGAAAAATGAACAGAATACAGATGTAAAGAAGGCAGAGGGCGAGGATAAACCCCTGGAATTCGGAGATTTCACCCCTCGCCAAATCATCTACTATGGTGCTCCTGGTACCGGTAAATCGCATACTATCAAGAAGGAAGAGGATGAAGGAAAAATTACCTGTATCCGTACCACCTTCCATCCTGATAGCGACTATGCTACGTTTGTAGGCTGTTATAAACCACATAAGATAAAGGACTCCCAGTGCCTGACTTATGAGTTCGTGGAGCAGGCTTTCCTGGAGGCTTACAAGCAAGCCTGGATGAACCCAAAGAAGGAAATAGCCCTGGTTATCGAGGAGATTAACCGAGGTAACTGTGCCCAGGTTTTTGGTGACATCTTCCAGCTGCTGGATAGAAGCGACGACGGATGGAGTACTTATCCTATCAAGGCTGATACGGATATAGCAGAACATCTGAAAGAACTCTGTATCCAGGGCTATTCTGCGTCTATGAACAAGAGATTCGGGCTGGATAAGGAGGGCAAGGACAGATACCCTGATAGAGACTGGTTTGGCTTTATGGCCCTGCCGCCTAACATGAGCATTCTGGCAACCATGAACACCAGCGACCAGAGTCTCTTCCCAATCGACTCTGCCTTTAAGCGCCGCTGGGACTGGAAGTATATCAAGATTAAGAAAGGCAAGAAGGAGAACGGTGAGGAACTGGACTGGAATATCCAGATTAAGGATGCGAACGGAGAACCTGTAAAGATAATAGACGAGAATACAACGCTCTCCTGGTGGAACTTTATCCAGAAGGTGAATGAAATCATCGCTTCCATGACATCCAGCGCCGATAAGCAGTTGGGCTATTTCTTCTGCAAGCCGTCTGAGAAGGCAAATGAAACTGACGAGAAGCCTACCATCATCACGGCTGATACACTCGTGGGTAAGGTGATATTCTATCTCTGGAACGATGTTTTCAAGGACTATGGTTTTGAGGATGCTTCGCTCTTTACTTATCAGGAGGAAAAGAATGGCAAGAAAACAGAAAAAGACCTTGCTTTTGCTGATTTCTATGATGAGGAAGGGGAACAGGTCAATACAGTGAGACTGGTTGACTTTCTGAACAGAATTATGAAGTGGCAAAATAATAATACGGAGAACGAATAATGTATATTCTATTTGAGGAACATCAGTACGAAAGCTCAGCTGTAGAGAAGATTCTGAAGGACATTTATGTGCTGCAGGATGTGGACAAGAAGGTGAGCGTGCAGTATGTGGGTTATTTCTATAATCCACAGCTGAGAGATTGTGTATTTATCCTGCCAAAGGTGCTCTTGAAGGATGATCCTCAAAAGAAAAAGGAGGTGCTGGCTGGCGTAACGCTGGAGGATGGGGAAACAGTATGCCCAGAACAGGTGTTGACGCCTCAGGAGCAGAAAAAACTGAGCCGGGAGTACCGTAAATTCATCTACGAATTCTCGGTCTGGGTATATAGGGCACTGAGCGTGTTCTATAAGGCTAATCCTACCAGCAAGGCTATCCTCTACAAACACATCACCCGAACAGGAAAGGGTAAGCGGCAGCATACGAATACTTATCTCGACATCGTTCTTTCGCTGATCAGGTTTAATCAGGAGAACCGTGACTTCGTGCTCTTTACCGTCAAGAATCTGCACCGTGGCAACAATAAGATTAACTGGACGAAAACCATCAGTCATTCTTCTGCCTTCATGCAGGGAAACGGAGCGCCTGTGTATCTGAAACTTGTCAATAAAAAGCGCATCGTGAACTATGAGGAGGAGCTGTTTATCATCTACTATAGCATTCTGAACTATCTGAATGCTGAATATGGTTTCCAGACGCCTATCAATATCCAGTATGAACTGATTACGGGTAAGCAGTTTAAGGAATATCTGAAGGGCCTGGGCAAGATGAGACTCATGCAGATTAAGTATAAGTATTTCTCGGATAAGACGCTGCAGCTCTGGGATATGTGCTATGCCTTCTTCGAGAATTCTTATCGCATCGCCATCAATGCGCATGCTCAGGAATATATTCTTGCCAAGAATTTCAATATCGTGTTCGAGGCTATGATTGACGACCTGATTGGTACGCCTCATACCGATATTCCTAAGGGACTTGCTGACCAGAGGGACGGCAAGCGGGTGGACCATCTCTATACCGACCTGGCTCTTACATCGAATGATGCGCAGGCCAGCAGAGAGGTATATTATATCGGCGACAGCAAGTATTATAAGAACGGACATCCGCTTACTTCGGAATCTATCTACAAGCAATATACTTATGCCCGGAATGTGATTCAGTGGAACATCAATCTGTTCCTCTCTGATGATACCGCCTTGGATGATGAAGACAGAAAGAACAGGGCGAAGGACAGGGAGAGCTTCAGGGATATCCATTTGCAGGATACTGGAGCTACAGAGGGGTATGACGTGATTCCTAACTTCTTTATCAGTGGTTTCGTGTATGATGATCACCGATATAATGCAGGGGAGAAGAATATCCGCAAGCATTATAATGGTAATGGGGAGCACTGTACGACGGTTTCGTATCAGTTTCCTGACAGGCTCTTCGACCGCGATACGCTCTTCCTTTCGCAGTATGATGTCAATTTCCTTTATGTGCTTTTCCTATATGCCCGAAATAAGGCAAACGAAAAGGCGCAGTGGAAGAGAAAGGTGAGAGATATTTTCCGCAACGAGATAAGGGAGGTGATACAGAAAAACTACTGCATCTATGCCATGAGAGCAAAACTGGGCGTTGATGGCGAGCTGTATATGCAGAAACACTTCTATGAGATGAACGGTAGGGTGTTTAAGCCTTATGGTGAGGATAGGGAGGTGTACTTTGCTTATGCCCGCCCTATAGATAAATGGACCGAGACGGAGGGGCAGTTTAATGAGCTGAAGCAAGATTTCATCATCGACAAGTGTAACATGGGTAAGGACCCTGAGAAGGTGTTGAAACCGGCTGTGGAACAGGAAATGGAGCAGCCTCTGGATTCACCGCAATGGCTTACTGTGCATTATCTGGAACGTGATTTGAGCCGTGGCATCCTGGTGGGTTATTATAAATCAGAGGAGCATCTGAAGTGGATTCTGGGCAATAACGACAGGGGTAGTCTGGTTTATAATGTGCGTCTGAAATTAAAGGAAGATGAGGTGCGTGATGGTGCCCATTCTGCCTATTTCTACGAAAAGCAGAATATCCATTTCGTGATTCTCTATACCGATGGTGCAGAGGAGACGGGTAAATATCACGTGTTCCACGTAAAGGATACGGCAAGTAAGGTGACAGAAGAAAGAATGCGCAATACCTGGTATCCGATGGAAACCGTAGAGGGAGACGATGATGGTGCGAAGCGAAATTACTTCTTCTTCCGTTTTGATGAGGAGGTGAATATCGGCAATATTGATATCGGCAGATTGTTGCAGGATATGAGGGCTGAGCATCTTAAGAAATTCCAGAGTTATGTTCCTGGCGAGCCTATGTTTACAACGGCAGAAAAGCTGATGGGGTATAGGGGAAAGTAGTTTTGTTTAGGGCTTTTAAAAAAGGATAGAGTAATATGTCGGACCGTTTAACCATAGAACAGCGCCACAACAATATGGCGGCAATAAGGGGCAGGGATACCAAACCGGAGATTCTTGTTGAGTTCCATAGTCAACATATTTATCTACCGGTGTCCCTAATCTATCGCTCTGCTATCACTTCAATCCCATCTCTCTCAATTTCCTTGAGCAGGAAGGGGTTGAGGTGCTGGTGCTTCCGGATAATATCAACAGGGCAGCCCAGAAGGGCTTCAAGGTATGCTTTCAGACGGACTATCAGGAAAAACTTAGGGGGCATTTCTACATAGATATCCACATCGCTGCCATCGTGGTGCTGGTTTCTTGCTACAGAACCAAAGAGGCGCAGGGAGGTGATGCCGAAGGTGTTTTGCAGTTCTTCGGCATGAGACGTGATGAGGGCTATGTATTCTTCTCTTGTTTTCATTCTTAATATCCTTTCTTAAAAGGCTTTTGCCCTTACAGGGCGCAAGGCGGATTGCGCTTATACCCAGGGTGATGCCCTGGGCTAGGAGCTTCTGGGCCTTCAGCCCGTACCTGAACCACATGCGGAACTAGAGTTAGGAACCAATAATTTGAAATCGTCAACAGCCTGTTGACGATTTTGCTTGTTGGCTGCAATTTGTTGAATATCAATGGTTATTGTGCTATCAGTGAATTTGTTCGCAAGTTGCGGACGAATTGCAGACAATCGGAAAAAGTGACTACAGTACCGCTGCACAGACCTTGCGGAACCAGTCGAGTTTCTTGCCGCTCATTTCTGCTATGGATAAGTTCTCTTTGTTCACATCTTCTGGCTCAAATTCATAATAAGAATCTTCGGTAGGGAGATAATCCTCTGGAAGATCTTCTATGGAGTGGGCCTGGAAGTTGTGATGATTGCCTTCTTCATCAATATCGACAGTATATACTATGTCGTCTAATGGCGAACTTAATACGTTACGCAATGTTTGCTTTTTATTCGTGTACTTTTGTATATTGTCGTAATCGGTTCTGATGAACATCCAACGATTGTTTGTATCATCTTGGTCTATCCAATAGAAGAGATAGTTGTCACCCTTGTTGGTAACGTAGTGTGACAACAAGGGTCCATCGAAATATATAAGATCGGCCACTTTCTTGAATTTGTCGAAGTTGCGCTTCTTTATGCAAATACCTTTTATTGTTTTCATAATTTTCCCTCCTCTAGTTTAAATGTTTTGGAGTTAAGTTTCGCAGGTGTGGGAATTTATTGAAGTTAAAGAAGTTATCACTCCCTACGGTCGTTCTCCCTAACTTCCCTTAACTTCCCCACATGCGAAAGTTCAGATGCTTATATATTCCCATCTTTTTATGTTTTAAATCTGCTGCAAAAATAAGCAATATTTCTCTTTTATGCAAGTTTTTAGGGGATTTCTTTTGTGTTTTCAAAGGAAAAATGTAAATTTGCAGAAAAATGTGTGTGTCCTGAGACAGAATAGAGTCCGATATTGGCTATATTTGATAGATTTCTG
>JAJXAL010000227.1:0-2189 GCA_021628325.1 Segatella copri
AGTAGGAGCAGTTGTCAAATCACCATCATACTTCCACATCCAGACATCCAGACCATTCTTCTTAATGTCTGTCTTGGTACATGCTACACCTGGCCAGTTACCACCAGTAAAGTTATCTGCATCATTCCAAGCCCAGCAATCTACCTGACTCCAGTCTGAAGGAGCGAGGAAGTAAGCGAAGATACCTGTTGGAGTAGGAATAACTACCTCTTTAATCTTGTTGAAGGTTGAAGAACCTGTCTTGGTTGTACCATCAGCATTGGTTGCACTCCAAGTTACAGTCTTGCTCTCGCCTTCCATCATGTCAGCACCGAGAGTGAAGGTAACTGGCTTACCAGGAGTAAGAGCCACCTGCTCGCCATCGCCAATCTTATACCAACCGCTCTTGGCATTGTCGCTGAGGGTTGCTGTTACAGAAATAGTCTTCTCGAAGTCACCACCGTTAGGACTCAAAGTAACCTTGGCTGTTGTGTTGACAGGAGCATCGAGCGTCTTGACATTTGAACCACCGTCATACTCCAAGTAGATATCGCCTGTGATACCAGTGATGTCACTTGACTGCTTGTCATTACCATTATTCAGAACCACATTGAAGCTCTCTACTCCATCGAAAGTCTTGTACCAGTAGTTGACACCACCAATCTCTTCAGGACCATCCATGGTATTACCGTGCCATGCACCTGTCAACTCCTTTTTTGGAGTACCAGGAACCCAAGCATAGATAGTTGGAGCATTGTCTGCCTTTACATATACGGTGATAGATGCGTTAGGATCCACCTTGGTGAAGGATACAGAACCATTCTTCTCACTCTTGTCGTTCTTAGCATACCATGTTACAGTCTTGGTCTGCTTGAAGTTCATACCTTCACCGATAGTGAATGTCTTGGTCTCGCCAGGAGCCAACTCTACCTTGTCCTGACCTTCTACCTGGAACCAGCCTTCAGTAGCCTTACCGCTAAGGCTTACCTCTACAGTAATAGTATTGGTGCGGAAAGTACCACCATTCTGAGAGAACTTCAAACCAAACTCATTAGTCTGTGGCTCAACCCATGTTGTACCATCTTCCTCATGACCATCATAAGCCTGATCAGCCTCTGACTTAGACTTAGGAGCCTCATTATAGATGAAAGGACCATCCTCACCTATCTGACCGCCCTTCCAGTCCTTCACGAGAACACGGAGCTGCCCCTGAGTAGCAGGAGCATCAACGGTGATAGTAGAACCAGTGTAAGTCTTGCCTGTTACCACGTCGGTATAAGTACCATCAGGGCAATCTGTGAATGTTGCACCACCATTGATGGCTACGAGTGCATAGCTGTCATTCTTATAAGCACGCTTGAAGGCGATACCACCCTTGGCAGGAGTACAACCATCGTCGGTCCACTGACCCTTACGCAAAGCAGGAACAGCCTGACGAATCTTGTTCAGACGGATGAGGTGCTGAGCGACATCATGATTCAATGTTGCAGCCACATTACCTGTTGCCTTGTAGTCACCGAAATCAGATGCTTCTACATCACCAGTGAGGTAACCACCGAAGTAAGCACGACCAGTTTCAGAAAGAGGACCGTGAGGACCTCTGTCAATCGGAGCACCGCGACGGAAACCTACCTCAGAACCATAATAGAGACATGGAATACCACGGAAGGTAAACATCAGAGAGAGATTCTCTGCCCACTGAGCATCATCACCAGAGAAACGGAATTGGTCGTTGGTTTGCTGAGGACCGTAGTCGTGGCTATCAACATATACCACATTATAGGTAGCATCATTATATCTCTTGTCACCTGACTTTGCCAAACCGTATGCGGCGGCAGCATTACCGAAGTTGTAGTGCAATGGGAAGTCGATCACATGGAAACCACTTGCCTGAGAATAGTCTGGCTCATGCCACTTACCATTCACCATAAAGGTATTGTCACTTGTTGGTGTTGGGGCATTGTCTGACTCACAGAGAGCCATCTGATGGTCATCCACACCTGTACCGCCATTGGCTTTATCAAAGAGTACCTGTGTATCCCAGTATTTCTGGCTACCATCCCATTTGTCGAGCAAATTCTTTGGAGCCTCCCATGTGTAATAATAGCAAGAGAGGTTATCCTGACCACGGTATGTGACATCACTGTAACGAGCGCAAACCTCACCATACATGAAGAATGGAGCCTTGTTCAATCGCTTGTCCTCATACT
>JAJXAL010000008.1:0-60754 GCA_021628325.1 Segatella copri
TTTTTATTGCTTATTATCCGCACCCAAAAAGTTGCATTTATAAGTTGAACTCAAGTTTTCAAGGAGCTCATCTGCTCTTGATTGTAACTCCGAAAGTTTTTCCATCAATTCCTCTTCGTTTTTTTCAGCAGCCCATGTCTTTTCGTATTCAGTTTCCCATTCCATATCGATAATTCCAAACAAACCGCTAAGAATAATTTCTCCGACGCCAAATATCTTGCCTAACAAGCTCGTAGGTCTATGCTCTTCAGCCCTTTTCTTTGCTTTATTTATAGCTTCTGTAATACGCCTTATATAAATAGGAGTACCTCCATAAACGCTATATGCCAAAACAAGGAAAGGAGTGAAATAATAATCTGGAGTGATTTGGCATTGAATCAGCATTGCACAAACAGTTTGACTGTCATTAATTTGGCGAAGAAGATTGTCGAATCGTTTAAGACCATAAAAATTGGCACCGGATGCGACCATATCGCACTTTGTTATTACGAAACTAATGTGAAAGCAAGAACTATGAGGTACACTTAAAGACTTTGTTATACAAGATATCAGAAGATCATATTCTATGTTCCATCTTGCTCCAGATTCAGCTAGTTTTGTTCCATCTAAGAAAACGACTAAGGCATCTGCTCTTTCTAAGGCATTCATGAAATCATCAATATCACTATCGCTAGGATCGTCACTCATCAAGATACCTCCTCTATAATCTATCCAATTAAATGGGACTAATTCTTCTCCGTGAACATTCAATGAAAATTCATATTCATTTTGAATATTAGTTCCATCTGGATATCTACCTTTGGATAAATCTAAAGCCATTTTTGTCAGTTGCTCTTTTTGATTTTCTTTTTTTGCACTAATACCATACCCCTCTGTTGATTCTCCGAGATATCGATACATGCCCGCCATAAAAGATGTTTTTCCAGACCTACTATGTCCAACCATTAATATATTCATAGAAATTATTTTAAAAATGAACTATTCTATATACGCCTTCCCATCCACAATTAATACAATGATATCCAGGCTTACCTTTTATTTTGTAGCATTTTGAAGAGGTACATTCAATACAATTAATATGACGAGAAAAATCCAATTCTATTTCGTCATCTTTAGGATAATCATCTGTTTCCTTTTTGTTAAAATCACTCTCATCTGCTATGTTACCTAATGCGACAGCTATGTCTTTCTCTCCACAAGTATCAATTGTAGCCTCAGGTAAAGTTTCTGTCAACATTTGCCTAACCAATGTCAGTTGGGAACTTCCTCCAATCAATAAGACTTTATCTATTTTTAGTTGTTTGGTCACCGTTTGCTTTATCACAGCTTTAGCTACATTGATAGCATCTGCAATCTTTTGGCTTATAATATTGTTGAAAGAATCTCTATTTAGTTTATACTTGTATGTAATGATTCTACCATCTTTTACAAAAACGATAGAAGTTTCATGTACATCGTTTGAGTCGCTGAAATGCTCTTTCAATCTACGGCAAGAATTTAACATTCCAAGGTCAACCATATTGCCTTTTGAAATATCCATGTCATATTTAGCCAACACTTTCTTCCTTAAATCTTCGTAAAGTAGCATATCGATGTCTTGACCACCACAAGATTTATCTCCTTTGGGTTCACATAAGATACGATAAGAATCAAGGTGTTTTTTTGCATAAGCAACATCTATTGTGCCACCACCGAAATCAAAGACTAAAATTCCTTGCCCTTCTGGTATGTCGTGGTCTATTCCATATCCCATTACAGCTGAAATAGGCTCAAATCTTGTTTTAACTTCTTTGAAACCAGAAGCAGACAAAGCCTGTCTTAGCATCTGAATGGTTGGCTCTTCGCAATCAACAGGGTGTGATATAACTACAGAGTCAAAATCCACTTCGTTGCCACAATGAGCGTTTGCCAACTGTTTGACTTGTTTGAAGAAAAACTCCAAAAGCTCTTTGTGAGTATATTCTTTATCTCCTATAAATTCGATTCCCTTAGGATTCAATATACGTTTCAATGACGGAATAAAATTCGCCAGCATTTCAAAACGTTTCTCAGTAGGAAGTTTGTCAACCTCTTCCAAATAGTTTAATGCTTGATGACCACTAACTAATCCATTGTCATAGCCTAAGATTACAGATGGGTATTTTACCGATCCATCTCCGTTGAACTTTACAGCTTCAGGCTTCCCGTGTCGTGGATTAATCCACGACACGGTTGTATATGAGGAGCCATAATCTATTCCCAGTACAGCCATTCTATTCAGGTTTTACAGTTTCTAATTGATCATGTATGTCCTGTATCAAAGTCTTGTTTTTACTCCATTCTTTTACTAAATGCTCCAAAGCAAGGACAAGTTGTGGATTGTTTTTAGATTCAACGACAGTCTTTTTCATTGATTCCAATTCCTCGCTATACTTAGAATAAATATTAGTGATGGAATTTTTAACCTGCTCACGAGTTGCATTAACAAAACCCTGATACAAAGACTGGTATTTGCCGTCAGCCAAGGAAACATCAACTATCTGCTTGCGACAAAATGCCATCGTTTCAGACAAATGCTTAATGAGATTGGATTTGTTTTTCTGTAATGCTTCTTGTTTAGCTTTCTGATTACCACTTATTGCGCCCCAAAGAACGGATCCAATACCAAGAACAACCATAACAGGAGCAATTACAGGAAGAGCTGGTGTAACTAATGCTGGAAGGAAGAAATAAGCACCTCCAACAACGGTACTTAATGCGCCTGTGATAGCTGTTCCCAAGAACATTTCGTTCCTCATTTTTCCTATTCTGTCTCTTAATTGAACATCTTTTACAGATGGGTCTTCTACTCCTTCTTTAGTTATAGAGATAAAGCCTTCAGGAATAGACATATAGCACTCTTTGTTGAAATTAGTTAACAAGTCTTCTATACGAGACATAACCAATGAAGTTAATTTGTCCCACTCATTTTGTACATCTGCTACAATTCTATCTCCAAAGTCTTCACCATAGGTGGTTATGCTTTCCTCAGATAAATTTTCTATTTCATCGCTGAATTTTGTAGCTATAGTTCCTTTTGACGTGAAGATTTGGTTGAAGTCATACTCCATTGTTTTTAACACGGTTTCAACTTTTGTAAAGAGTTCCTTTCTCTTTGAGTCCCCCATGTTTTCATTGAAGTTTGCTAATGCCTTTTCGTAAGATTTAAGCAGAGTGTCATATTCCGTAGCTGCTTTGACTGCTGTTTCATGACGCAGTTTCAACGCATTAAGAACTTCCTTATAATACTCTACACATGCATTGTATGCTAGTCCAGAACGATAATATCCCAAAATAGTAAACACCATATTATTCATGGCAGACTTTACATCATCATAGCCTGAAATTTCATAATTGAATTCAGATGTCATTTCATCTTTTTCAGTTGCAGCCTCTAGCAACAATTTACTGGACATCTTTAGCATAGAGATACCAAATGGCAAATCCTTACCGACTGCTTTCTCTATTATCTGGTGATTTCTATTCAATGATTCTTCTACACTTTCATTGCCATTTTGATCAATCTTTGTAGTTACAAACTGAATACCAGGAGTCACACTAACTATTTCTTTCAAAAAATCAACTTCAATATCCTCCAATGGCGTTGGATTCATCACAAACATTACGGCATCAGCCTGTTTGATATATTGCTTTGTTATTGCCGTATGATGAGGATAGGTTGAGCCAATACCCGGAGTGTCAATCAAAGAAACTCCTTCGGGAAGGAAATCCATAGGTGTGAATACTTGAATGTATGAAATAGTATTTTCTATTTCAGCTTCTCCCTCCTTGTTGATAACAGCTTGACTACCATAATTAGCCAAATCTTCTTGTGAGATTTCCTTACGATTTCCATTGCCATACACCACATAAAATTTCTCTTCCTTTGAATGAGAAATCTTAAACACACGCGATGTAGCTACATCAGTACAAACAGGTAAGAGTTCTTTTCCTATCAAGGCATTAATCAATGAACTTTTACCATTCTTAACTTTACCACATACTGCCAAGTTAAATTCACCCTTTTCAAGCAACTCACGAGTTAAGCTGAAATTTTCGGAAGTTTTGGGAAAGTTAAATTTAGGGTAAGCTTTTGGGAAGGCAATCATGCCATCCATAAGCTTTATTATTTCACTCTTTAATTGAGTAGATGAAATTTTTTCTTTATTATTCTCCATTTTATATGATTTATAGAGTTGCGTTTTATATTTTACAATTCTCGATTATTGGCATTTTAAAAGTCCAAATTGGCATCATCGAAAACGTTTGCATCATCATCTGATTCATCAAAATCGTCATCGTCCAAATCTTTGTCTTGATCAGAATCATCGGGCTCATCTGTAGTTGGAACCTCCATAGTAGGAGGATTCTGTTCTTCAGGAGTATGCTCGTCCGGATTAAATCCATCGACAGGCTCAAAATCAGAGTCCATTCCAAGAAAATGCTTCAAAGCTGAGCAAAACTCTTTTGAATCGAAATGGTCTTGTCCAAACGTTTGCGTACCGCCAACGTATGATTTATACTTATGCACTGTTTCCACAGATTTTGCATAGTCTTTGTAATCCACATCCTCTCCGTCTACACTAACCTTGTCCAAGTGTCCCTCAGAATAATAAGCATCTGCACATTTTGCAGCCATTTCTCCTGGAAGTATTACATTGTTTGGATTTAATGGTATGCTATTAGTGTTGATATACTCAGCTACGGCAAAATTTGACGGAACTTCACTGCCTGTTTCTGGATCATATTGCAATGGAGCTGGAGTATCCGTGGAAACCATGAAGCACTGAGAGTCTTTCCAAGCATCTATAAAATCGTCTAATTTGTATTCAATTCTCAAATCGCCTGTTCCTGGGTCTGTCAAGATGACCTTTATGTCATTTGGGTCATCAGGATTGACATCTACTCCAGCAACGACCAAAGCATGATTAGGAGTTTCACCTTGGAATATATCTTTAAACCATTCCTTTGCTCCGGCAATTGTGTCATGATTTCTGTCAGCCCATAGCTCATTGGCATCTACGCCAACAATAACACGATGACCTTGTGCCAACTCGTTTATTAAATCGTAAACGGTATTATCAACAGACTGTTCGCAAGGAACATTACAACTTAACAATAAGTTGCCGATAGCCCACATCGGTGTTCCACCTTCTGGACTCGGGTCATACCAACCGTTTTCGGTCGCATACTGTTTAAGTTCATCCAAAGATATGTCTATACCATAGTCACGCAAAATTATTTGCTGACTACGAATAGCACACACACCTTCGTTACCTTGGTAAATGACAGGGTTTAAACCTCCATCAGGTCCGAATCCATCCTCACCAAATATCTTATGAGCTGCAATGTTAGCTTGCATTCCATTGTCTTTATCAAAAGTTTTTTCCATAAATTCAATGTTATTTTGATTTGTACTTATTTTATTATATAGATTGTTCTCTGTAACATCATCTATCAGTTGATGATTATATTTTTCAGTTTCACCAATAGCCGAAGCATTTTCGTTGTAGACAATATACTGTTCCGTTACTGTATCATCAGAAATATCAGGAATATAAAAATTCATATTTTCTGCGTCAAAAAGCTGTAAATCATCATCCAATATATATTGTTCTGTTATATCGTCTACAACATCACTTATTTCTGCTATATCCGCAAGATTCTGGTTGTTGGAAATGACAGATGAAATGTATTCCATCCCATCATCCGTAAGATTACCATCCAAATACGCAGCAAATTCTTCGATACTTACTGGTGGTACAAAATCTTTATGCATGACCTACCTCCTTTCTGAAAATTCGCTCGTATTGCTCCTTGGCGAGTTTGTGCTTGTTGTAATAGTTCTCCATTGACATACCCAATTCTTTTGCTGTTTCCTCATTGGTCTTCAGCTCCAAATAACGCAGACGTATCAATTCGCTATATCGCTTGTTGGGCATCTGTTTGATGATAGTCAGAGCATCTTGACGATTGAGATTAGAAAAATCTATCTCTATAGAACCATAAATAGAATCCGTTCTATCACCCTCGTCGTCATTTTCTTTTATATTGGAGTGAGAAATCTGCTCATGCTTAGGCATTTTCCCTTTTGTTTCAAACTGCTTGTAGCAATAAAACAAACATGCTGTTTTCAACCAACTTGTCAATGTACTCTCTCCTCTGAAATTTTCCATCTGGCATTTTCCTGTTGCCTTGCTTGGAGCAAGGACAACAATGTATATCTCGTCTATAAACTCCTTGCAATTTGCACAGTCTGTATAGTAGTTGTCATAGATAGACTTAAACAGGGGATAGCATTGTTGGTAAAAGTATTTGCGTGTAACCATTTCGTCCTTGTTTATCAATGACTTGGCTATTTGCAAATCTTGTGTAAATATCTTTTTTACAATCATTGCTATATTTCTACATAATAAGGTACAGTAACCTTTTACTTCTGCTTATCTTCTACAACCTCACAATAAGCACTCGGTACGTATGCCGTCAAAACAGTCAGCAAGTTGTCCACAACAATGCCCACTCGCTGTTGTCCTTTATGACGTGCCACTATTCCCATAAAACCTTCAAACTCACCTTTTACCACTCGTACCAACTGACCTTTCTCGAACTTCTGGATTTCTCCAGAGACAATGATGACATCATCTTCCTCTGAAGCGCACGCTATTTTGAGACTTTCCATCTGATAGTCGGGAACAATCAATGGAGTTTTCTCTATTCTGCTGCCAATATGTGTATGGTGATAATAAAAACGAAGGAATGGGAGGTTTACGTTGTCGTAAACAAAAAGTTTGAGTTGTTCTTCTGTTCCGTGAGCGAAGAAGATGTTAGGTAAACGTGACTCAGTAACAACTTTGCGCTTACCATTTATAAGTTTAACCGTATCGATGGTAGGATAGAAAGCCGTAATGCCTTTGGCAGTCATATAGTCATATGCCTTTTTCTCTCTGCCATAAGTGGTACGTAAGGCATACCAATGAGGAACATCTTCATCTTTTTGCGCTTTAGGCTTTACTGCTATATGTGCATTTCTGGTGGACACCCCTGTTTGTGAACTCTCCGCAGATACAGTGCTTTGAGCTTTGGGGAGGGTGTTGGAGGTAAGTCCAACACAGGGAGGAGTTTCACCACCTCCTACGGTGTGTACATCTTTTAATGCACGTTCATCGACTTTCATATCGGTGTTAACTTATTCTAAGCAGAACCCAGTTAATAAATTGACAAAAAAAAAGCGTGGAATCGTCCTGTTGTCCATTCCACAGTCTGAGGCTCTAGCAATTGCCTTTCATAGTTGAACAGACAACGTCAGAGCCCACGCCGATATGAAAATCATGTCCGTGTAAAGAGACCTGTATAATACATTTGATTGCGCCCGAAAGGGTACAATCTATGCTTACAAGGTCTCCACGGGATTGAAATAATCACACCCGGGACATCTACCGTTGACCACGTTCAAGACTATGAATACTGTGAACTTGCTAGATTTACAGACTGTCTTAAACACAGCGTCGATAAACGCCTTCCATTATGTCTGGATTGTCTTCCCACCCAAAGCCCGCTTTCGTATAGATATGTCATGGTTGACTTCACTACACTCAGCACGGCGTAGGCTGCCGACTCGGTTATCATGAAAGAACTCGTCTTACAGCGACAACTGCGGTCTGGCTATACAATCCGACTACAAAAATACGAAAATTTATCGAGAAAAGACAAGAAATGGCAGAAAATATAAATGTCCCCATACAAATTTAAGACTATTTAAGCCAATTCGCTTGAATATCTCGATTATTTTGTGTAAGAAAGCGCACCGTAATAGATGACAAACATTCTAAAATATGCAAACTGCGCTACAAATAGAAAGCAAAAAGCGCACAGAGTGATACAACCATTTGGTATTTCTTCTCTGTACGCTATTATATAATTAAGGTGTAATGCTTAACTGATACCTCTTGGCATCGTTCCGTTCATCACAATAATCATCGGATACTCGTGTTTTACTTGCTCTGCTTGGCAATCCTTGCGGTTCACAACCTTACTGATAAACCATTGTCTGAACAACAAGGCTTGGTATGTATCCATTTGAAGTGCTATGGCGATAATCACTTCCATATCATAGACATGCGCAGAATATCCATTTTCAAGTTTGATGTATTGAGAATGCTGGAAATCTTTCAGCACACTTTGTTTCCAAATGCGCTTGATGGTATTCTTCACTGCTGTCCCTGTTACATTCAACAGTTCGGCAATCTCCCAAACTGTCATCCACACCTCACCATGATGTGGGGCGTAGATGACCATATCTTCTTGTATTGTTATCACTTGTCGTTTCATACTCTGCCATTTATAGTGTTAGTATTATCGTTGCAAACATTTCCAAACGTGAATTCCTCAATGTGATTGAGTTGTTGGGACAACTTTTCTACATCCTTGCTCAACTTTTCCTTGGTAATCTTGGCGTACACTTGCGTGGTCTTGATGTCTTTGTGACCAAGCATGGAACTTACTGTTTCTATTGGTACACCATTGGAGAGGCAAACCGAGGTTGCGAACGAGTGCCTTGAGACATGCCAGGAAAGTGGCTTGGTGATACCGCATTTCTTTCCCAATCTTTTGAGCGAACGCAGACAACTTCTATAAGGTGGTACAGGAAAGACTCTGCCATCCTTGCACAATCCACGATATTTCTCCATTATCTGCTTGGGATAGCCAAGCAACTTGATGTCGGCTTCCGTTCCTGTCTTCTGTCGGTGGATAACAATCCACTCGCCATCGTCAAAAAATGTCTTGATGTTCTCTTCCTTCAAGTTGTACAGATCAATGAAAGCGAGACCTGTAAAACAACAGAACAGGAACAAGTCACGCACCAACCCCATATGTTTTCTGGTGATAGGCGTTTCCATCAACAGGTGAATTTCTTCTTTTGTCAGAATCTCCCTTGTTGTTTCCTCGTTCTTGTACTCGTATCGTCTGAAAGGGTCTTTGACGAGCCACTCGTTATCAATCGCCCGAAAAGTCATGGCACGGAGATTACGGACAAACACCATTGCGGAATTTATCTTCAGTTGCTTGTCTATTCTAAGGAATGTCTCATAGTTCGTAATAAACGGCAGGGACAATTCTTTCAAGGCAATGTCCTTTACACGATAATGCGACTGCAAAAACTCGCCCACGTAAGCACAACCGATTCTATATTTTGTGAATGTGCTCAAAGATTTCATGCCTGCCTTGTATTGTTTTTCCATTTCATCCCTGCTTTGCTCATAGACTTTCATCAAGGTATGGCAGCGATACTCCAATCCAAGAAAGGCGTTCTTAACCTTGTCGGCAGTGACGAAGTTGTCCCTGTCCATAATCTCCTGATAGTGCTTGCTGATGCTCACACGCATCTTGTCCAATTTGCGGTTCACTTCCAAAGCCTGCATACTCTTACCTATCATGCGTCCGCCCTTGGTGTCCCACAAATCTGGATTGGCAGTTGTCTTGCAACTGAACTGCGCCTGTGTTCCGTCCACTGTGATACGTCCCATAACTGGAACAGTACCATCTTTCTTTACTACCTGTCTTTTGAGGTAGAAGATAATTGAAAATGTACTCTTCATAACGTCATTCTTTTTTGCGTTCAAAATTAATACATGAAGAGTCTTTTCTTGCTACGCATTTCACGGCAGAACACGGCAAATTTGGTTCGTAACCAAAAATCTTACGTTGCTCATTAGTAACTCACTATAAATCAGAGTATTCAAATTCAATTCGTAACCTTCCTTATTCTTCCGAACCTCAACATTCCCCATTTGGGGTATAGGTTACGGATAGGTAACGTTCCTCTGTCTCATCTTGTCGTATTCCCGTCTTCGTCTGTCCTCGCCACTTTTAACCAAAATGAGGAAAGTAACTGATAACCAGTAAACTTTCCTCATTCTTCTCTCAAGCACTTTTTATATGCACTTTCATAATGGAAAAGAGCCTTACTTGATAATGGGCAGGATGCTCCTGAAACTGCGTCGCGACGTAGCTGGCACTGCGTCGGGACGTATCTGTTGCTACGTCGCGACGTATCAACTGCTACGTCGTGACGTAATTTCTCCTCCATCGTTGGCGGAATAACTCTACCTCACTCTCATATACTGATGGCTTCGATAAGCATATCGTTGTATCTGTCTATCACATCGTCATTGATACTTTTCAGATAGATGCGTGTGATTTTCTCTGAGTTGTGCCCCATGCTGTCACTTATCACGCTGATGGGGATGTTCTTCTCCTTGGCGATGGTAGCCCAGGAGTGGCGGGCGCAATACATCGTTACTTTCATCGGCATGCCGATGCGCCGAGTGAACTTCTGCAAAGCCTTGTTCACCCTACATTGGCGATAGTGATACTGTTTCCTGACATCGGTAACCACGTTCTGGTTAACAATGCCCAGCAGATGCTTGCCGTCGAGTGAAGGGTGGCGGTCTGCAATCTCTTGCATACAGGGTCGCCATGCTATCCTCAGTTCTTTACCCGTTTTCTTTCTCTTGTATATGAGCTGCCCGTCCTTAAGGCTTCCTTTTTCAAGAAAGGCAATATCTACGAACGACATGCCTCGGGTGTAGAAACTGAAGAGGAAGAGGTCTCTCGCCAGTGCTTCTTCCTCAGTGATGGTCGTTGCCGAGACTATCTGATGGATGTTTTCCGTTGTAAGTGCTCTTTTGGCAGTCGGGGTGTTCTTGGTGAAAGAGTGGACGAAGGGTTTGCGGTCTTCCAGCCCATATTGCTCCAGGGCTTTGTTGTAGATAGCTCGGAGTCGCTTCATGTAAAAGGAGACAGTGTTCAGTGTGAGACCGCTCTTTCTCAGATAACTCTCGTAATCTTCCATGATGAGGCTGTCGAGTTGGCTAATCAGCAGGTCTTTCTCTTTTCGGAATCTCATGAAGCTTCGCAAGGTGCACGTATATATTTCTGCAGACCGGTGTTTGCCATTCTTGTGGAGTCGTTGGGTGAGTTCCCTGACATATTCGCCCAGCGTCGGACAGACATTCGTGTCTTTTTTGACTATTTGCTGTGCTACATGATTGCTACCATTCTCTATGACATATCCCAATGCGTTGTTTCTGTTGCTTACTTTGATGACGATTTCTGCATCTTGCCGAATAAGTTCCTGTGGAATTTCTATTCTTAGTATCATTTTTATGTGAATATTATGTTGAATGAAGTGCTTTGTTGTATAACAAATTAGTAAACAGCCAACAAAGTTACGATTAATCTCTGGATTACCCAAAGCTTTTTCCGATATTCACATCAATGCCAGTATATATGATAAGGTGTAGGGACTCCAACCAGTTTAAGTAAGCAGATGAAATCATGTACGTCATTTAACAAGTTTATACGCTTCATTGAGTCGATAGATATGACTGCGTTGGGTTAAAAATTCGACTGCGCTGGGCGGAAGATTCGATTTCGTTGGGTTAAAGATTCGACTTCGTTGGGTGGAAGAGTCAATTTCGTTGGCAGAATAATATGTCTGCGTTGGCTGAACGAAGTAGCTCTGTTGGCTGAATGAAGTACTTGATGTGTCTGAATGATATGGTTGAAGTAGCTGAATGAAATAGCTCTGTTAGCTGAAGGAAATAGTTGAAGTAGCTGAAGGAAATAGCTCTGTTAGCTGAATGAAGCACTTGAGTTATCTGAATGAAGTAGTTGAAGTAGCTGAATGAAGCACTTGAGTTATCAGAACGAAGTACTTGAAGTAGCTGAATTAAAGTTTCGAAAAATATAATTTCAAAGAGGGTGTGCTATGGACTTATGACACACCCTCTCTGGATATCTATACCTCCTTCATGTTCTTTAGCTCCCAACCCTCAAATTGCATGATGATTTTATGCAGTTAAGTACCCTGCCTTAGAACTTCTACTCTTGGGGCTGCAGCATATCGGTTGACAGATATTCATAATATTGCTTGCGCACATTATTGTTCGGAATTCCGAGTATAAGCTTTGCTCCTCTCGTAGCCTTGATGGTAAGCATGCCATAATAAAACAGCAGGCTTGGAAATACCTGCGGGTCTGTTATCATTCTTGCAGGGAAGGTGTCATAGAGTGTAGTCACAATCTCTCCTTTCTCGGCAATCGTGCGAATCACGCCCTTTCGGTCGCCATCTAGCTTGTCGAGCTGGATGAGCTTTTTCATCTTGTTATAGTCGGTCTTGGTGTTAGGGTCTATCATCTCTTCAGGTCCCTTGCCAGAGCTCAGATAGTTGCGCAGATAATAGAATACCATATCGCAGTTGAAGATCTTACTTTGAGATGTCAAGGCACTCTTCGAGAAACAATAGTTATCATACCAGGGTTTCATCTCGTTAACAATATCATCAATGTTGGCATTGGCTGCAATTTCGCCCTTTTCCTTATAATAGTTGAACATCTGATAGACATCTTCTGTAGAAAAGCCTAACATCTGGTTGAATTGCTTCTTGGTGGATATATGCCATCCGATGTTGAAACCGCTGGTTACATCATCGAGCGTCACAGGACTCACACCCGTCATAAAGATACGTTCAAACGAACCTTTGAATTTCTTGAAGATATCACGATAGAAACCCTCAGCATGGGTAATGGCACGATACACTCCTTCACCCTGCTCGTTGAGCACCGTGTTGGTGAAGTTGTCATATTCGTCAATGATGAGATAGGTACGAAGATTCAGCTTCTTCGATTCGTCGTTGATAAGTATCAACTTGTCTACGGCGTCTTCCGCCTCGAAGACCTTCTTTACAAAATCCTCCGAATAGTATTGACGGTAGACATCCACAAAACTATCCAGCTTCACTTTGCAATAACGGTTAAACTTGTCTTCCAGTTGGTCGATACGTCCGCCTACTTGCGAAAAATCAAGATAGAGAACCAGATATTTACCTTGAAGGGGAGTAGGATTCTTGCCAATCCACAGATTGCCGAACAGATCCTTGAACTTATCCTTCATGCTACAATCATAATAAGCTTGGAGCATACTGATGAATACACTCTTGCCAAAACGGCGAGGACGGATAAAGAAGAGGTTTACCGCCTCATCTTCCAATGCTGGCAAATACATCGTCTTGTCCACATAGTAATTGTTTTGCTCTATGATTTGTACGAAGTCATTGCGTCCATAAGGTATTCTTTTAGTATCTTGCTTCATATCTCCAGTATTACTTGTAATTTTGTGCAAAGATACAACTATTTGGGAATAATACCAAAGAAAAACGGATTTTTTTCGGTAATCTGCAGAAAACAACATTCCTGGTAGATACTCATACATTCGTATCTAGATGGTCCCTATATATAATAAGGTGTAGGACCGCCAATCTCCCCTATATATAATAAGGTATAGGTTTTATATCGGAAAAATGGAGGAAAACAGGGAAAAAGGACGGGTTAGAAGCCCAATATGGGGGCTATTTTATAAAAAACATAAGAAAAATAGCTTTTTTTTGAAAAAAAATGCTCAAAAACTTGCAAGTTTCGAAAAATATACTTATATTTGCAACATGAAAAATCTCCTGGCTGGAGATATTCATAGACAACAAGAACTGAGTGGCGACAAAAAGCCACGACATTTAAAAACAATAAGAACTAAGTGGTCATAAAAAACCACACTATATATAAGAACGATAAAATAACTTTTCTAAGAGGACCTTTGAAAAAAGAACGAAGAACTTTTCTAAGAGTGCAGACTCTTTTCATCAAACGGAACTCTTAATTCGATATAGAGAATTAATTAATAACTTCCTGCCGAAAGGTTAGGAAAATCGTATAACTTTATAAATTATTACCGTATGAAAAGAACGTATTTAAGCGCGCTGCTTATGGGTGCATTGACAATTGCCTCGGTAAGCACATTTACTTCTTGTAAAGATTACGACGATGACATCAGCAGCTTGCAAAAGCAGATTGATGATCTTAACAAAATCGTGAAAGAGATCCAGAGCCAAATCAACGCTGGAGCTATTCTTGACGATGTTCAATCTACAAACGATGGTCTCACCATCAAGTTGACAAAGAACGGCAAACAAGAAACTTACAACATTACTAATGGTAAGGATGGTGCAAAGGGTGACAATGGTGCTGCCGGTCAGGATGGTACAGTCTGGAAGATTGGTGAAAATGGAAACTGGTGGTCTTCTGAGAAAGGTGGAGAATGGAAAGACACTGGCATGCCATCAAGAGGAGAAAAGGGTGCAGCTGGTGCAGCTGGTACTCCTGGTAGGGATGGCAAGTACTATGAGCCAAATGCATCTACTGGTACATTCTGGGTGGTTGACGGCGAGACCAAGACAGATACCGGTATCTCTTATGTAAGTGCCAATACTCTTACTGCCATTTGGACAGAAGATGCTCTTACACTCAATAATGTAAGTGGTGTCGAAGGCGGCAAGGTGGTCATCAATTTGACTAGCAAGCTGTTGTCTTTAGTATTTAGTCCAAAGGCTTATTGGGAAGGTATTGAGACTATTCCAGTTTACTCCTTCGACTACAATCCTATTGAATTGGAGAAGGCAGATGTAACAAAGAATCAGATAGGCGACTTGGGTACAGAAAATTCAGGAAAGCATGTATCAATCGTTCCTGATGCTGTAGCTTCTTACTATCTCAATCCATCTAATGCGTCAGTTGACACTAAAGATCTCAGCCACTTCTCATTCTTGATTAACACTGCAGACATTTTGAATACTCGTGCTTCTAGCAACGATATCAAGGTTACAAAGGTGGACAAGGAAGATGGTATGATTAAAGTTCACTTCGGTATGGCTAACGGAAATGCTTTGACAGAAACAAACAATAAGGTTGATGTTGCAGCACTTCGCTACAAGTATGCTATCAAGAAGGGAGATAAAGAAGTAAAGGATACACTCGTAACTTCTGACTTTGCTGCTCTCAAGCACTTCAAGATTACCAGCTTCACTATCAACAAGGTTGCTGCTAAGGGTACCGTTGATGAGCAGAACGCTTCTTGCCAGACATTGGCTACTACAGCAGAGTCTGCTGTGAAAGATGTTCATGCTCCAGTCTTGACTATTGCATACAATGATGTGGATGGTATTCACCTCGATGATTGGATGGATGTTCACTATAAGATAAACAACCAATATGCTCTCTGGGGTGGTCAGACCACAATTAACGAGCAGAACTTCAAGCTGAAGTATGAGTTGATTGGCTACATTTCTCCTAACTATGATACCAACGAGAGTGATCACGCAACAATCGAAGGCGACCTCTTCAAGGTAAAGGGTTACAAGGATGACGCTACTGGTCGTCAGATTATTGGTCGTACTCCTCTTGTACGTGTAACTTTGGTTGATGGCAACTCTGGTGATGCTATTGCTTCTGTTGGTTACATCAAGGTTGAAATTACAGATATAAATGCAACTCCTGAAACTGTTGAATCTGATGGTATCAAGAAGGATTATACTGTAGGTTGTACAGGTAATGCCTTGGATGGCGTACAGGCTATCACATGGGATGAGGTTGAGAGCAAGGTTCTCGCTAAGATTGATATGAGTAAGTCTGAATTCGAGGCTAACTATACATTTGTAGATAATATTCAGTATACTCCTAATGCTCAAAACGGCTTCGACGTACTTACACCAAGCGTTGGTACTGTAGTTAGCACAACAGATGCTGTTGGCGGTCACCAGACTAATGTTTTGAAGTGGACAGTTACAGAAAACGAGGCTTATCAGTTGTTGAAGAAGGATGGCGATGTAATCACAGTATGGGTTAAGTTCGCTCCTAAGGCTACAGCAAGAGCTTTGAAGGACATCTATGTTAAGTTGTCTTGGACAGCACCAAAGGTTCACAACACACCAACTGCAACCATCAAGGACTCTGACAAGAAGGCTGCTGCTTGGCATAAGGCAAACACAAACGCCGCAGGCTTCGACCAGCTCCATATTCAGGTAGGTAATGCTACCCAGGCAGGTGCAACATGTGAGTTCGACAATCTGGTAGTAGCTAGTACATTCAACTCTAAACTTGTTGATATTGTCAAGAATCAGATTAAGGATCAGTATGCAGCTCTCGCTGGTGCAGCTAGCGTAACATACAAGTTTGCTCCTACCGCAGATCAGTCTCACAAGACATTCTATGGTGCTAAGAGCAATACTAAATATGATATCTCTGTGAGCACAGATGGTACTACAATCTCTGCATCTGCAGGTACTGTTAGTCATAAATTGGCAACTATCACAGCAACAGATGGTACTATCAGTATTGAGAAGAATGATTTCACAAAGGATATCTTGAACAAGTGTGGCAGCGTTTCTGAACTTGCCGACGCATTGACATTTACAGTCCTTGCAGATGTAAAGACTTGTGATCCTGCATCAGACTTGATCAACTTGACCAATAAGACATTCGATGTAAAGGTTATCAAACCTCTCTTCGTAAAGAGTGTATCCGTTGCAGCAATGACATTGAACAATTACCAGTCAATGACTAATATTCCTGTTAAGTTCGAATTTGTTGATTTCAACAATTATACTCAGGCTAAATTCTGGGCTAATAGTAATCCGAAGGTTGCATTCAAGGACTTCTATAAGATTGCATCTATTAAGAAGGATGGCGACATTACCACTAACTATAGTGGTGCTTGGAAGAAGATTGATGAAAGCGACATCAAGGTAACTTACACTCCGGGCACACTTGCTGTAAGCGATGGCGTAATATCCGACTATGGTAAGGTTTCTTTGGTACAGGTTAACCAGAGCCGTGCAAATGGTTTCGATGTTAAGATACCTGTTGCTATTACATACAACTGGGGTACATTGTACACCGATATCCAGTTCCATGTAAATCCTGCATCTGCAGCTGCTAGAAAGCACTAATTAGAAACAAAAGACTATATCAAGGAGGGCGGAGCGAAACTCCGTCCTCCTTTCTCTTAAATATAAGCTGTATGAAATCTTTGAAATTAATTATTTTTCTCATTACATCTGTGCTGATGCTAAGTTTGAGTTCTTGCAACTCATGTAGCTCCAAGAAGGAAGAACCACAAGGTCCTTCTCCTACGAAGTTTGAAGAAAGCATGACAGGGAAAGACACCCTTGCCGTCAAGCAATTGGTAGACAAATTCTTTACCTATGCTAAAGAAAAGAACT
This sequence comes from Segatella copri, assembly GCA_021628325.1. Taxonomy (GTDB): domain Bacteria; phylum Bacteroidota; class Bacteroidia; order Bacteroidales; family Bacteroidaceae; genus Prevotella; species Prevotella copri_R. Next base: position 17,129 of record JAJXAL010000008.1, read on the forward strand.
TCACAGAGGCAGCAGGTATGCTTTATCGTGCAGCTAACGACCTGAAGGAAGAACCTCAGCCATTAAACAACGATGAAATGGCAGAAGTCAAGCACATGTTAGAGCTTTTTCCAATGGTAGATTACCGTATCGAGTATATCAAGTTTGATGAAGCTAATCTCAATGAAGTTCTCTGCTATGTCATCATGAAGAAAGCTGATGGCGAAACGCCTGAGATATCCACCAAGATGTTCTTCAAGCCTGTCAACTACATGGGTAACTGGCTGCTCTGTCTCAACAATACCGAATATGGTGACAAAGGTGTAGTTGATCCTGACAAACGAGACTCCGTAGAAAAGAACTTCCAAAAAAAGGAAAAGGCAAAGGCAAAGACAAAGGAGAAAGTGAAATAGAATAAGGCAAAACAAAAATAGTTTACTATTCTGTTAAGTATAAACCATAAAAACATTAGACTATATGAAGATTAAACTATTTATGACTTCAGTGTTGCTCGCCATCGGCTCTACAGCCGTTATGGCGCAAGCATCCTACACAGACAAGGATGGAAACGAATATCAGTTTAAGCGTCACTGGTTCCTGGATGTTCAGGCTGGTGGGCAATATACTGTGGGTGAGGCAAGCTTCTCTGACTTGCTTTCTCCTAACTTCCAGGGTGCCATCGGCTACCAGTTCTCTCCTGTTTTCGGACTCCGTGGTCAGATGAACGGTATCTGGAGCAAGGGCGGATGGAACGGATACAAGGCTACCAAGGACGGTACTCCTTATACCGCTAGCTACAAATGGAAATATGTAGCTCCGGGTGTGGACTTTATGTTCAACCTCTCTAACCTCTTCTGTGGCTGGAACCCGAACCGCGTGTTCAGCGCTACTGCCTTCGTAGGTGGTGGTATCAACTGGGCAGGAGCTAACCAGGAAGTAAACGACCTGGCTGCCAACATCAAGAATCAGAGCAACTATCTGCTGGAATATCTCTGGCAGGGAAAGAAGGTTCGCCCATACGGCAGAGCCGGTATCGACCTGGAATTCAAGGTAAGCAAGGCGGTGAGCATCATGCTCGAAGGCAATGCCAACATGATTTCAGACAAGTACAACTCTAAGAAGGCAGATAACCCTGACTGGTACTTCAATGCACTGGCAGGTGTACGCATCAACCTGGGCAAGAGCTATACCAAGAAGGCTAAGCCGGTAGAGGAACCTGCTCCGGCACCAGCTCCTAAGCAGGAATATGTAGCTCCTAAGCCAGAGCCTAAGCCAGCTCCTGTAGAGAAGAAGGTAGAGGAGATTCGCCGTGACATCTTCTTCACCATCAATTCTTACAAGATTGCTCCTGCTGAGGATGCTAAGATCCGTGAGGTGGTTGACTTCCTGAACAAGAACCCAGAGGCAAAGGTTGTAGTAACCGGTTATGCCGACAAGGGTACAGGTAATGACGTCATCAACGACCGCATCGCTGCCAAGCGAGCAGCAGCTGTGGTATGGATGCTGACAAAGAAATATAATATACCTTCTGAGCGCATTACAGAAGAATCTAAGGGTGCACGTGTGCAGCCTTTTGCAGAAAACGCAGAGAACCGTGTAACGATCATGATCGCTAAGTAGTACGGTAAGTTTATAATGCGACAATCAATTATTTTAATTGGTGGCGGGGCATCCTCAGGGGTGCCCCGTTTTTCTTTCAGATATACCTTCCTTCTCCTGCTCATTTTGTTATTTTTTCACCATTTCTTGCAGTTTCTCAATATTTTGTTGTACCTTTGCAACGTATTAAAAAATAAGCGATTATGGGACGAGCTAAAAGAATACCTTACGGAGTGTCTGACTTCATCGACATCATTGAGAGAAATCAATATTATGTCGATAAGACCATGTATATACCTAAGTTAGAGGATGAGCCTGATGCCTTGTTCTTTATTCGCCCTCGCCGTTTTGGCAAGAGTTTGTTTATCAGTATGCTGAGGGCTTATTATGACATCAAACGTAAAGATAAGTTTGATAAGTTGTTTGGCAACCTTTGGATAGGTTCGCATCCTACAGAAAATCAGGGAAAGTATCAAGTCTTGTTTCTTGATTTCTCCAAGATAGGAGGTTCGATAGACCAATTGGAAGAAAACTTCAATGCCTATTGCAATGAATGTATTGATAGCTTTATCGAAACTTATCAGGAGTATTATCCCGAACGAGTAGTGGAAAGTGTGTTGAAGGCAAAAACTGCTGCCAGAAAGTTGAATGCCATTGGGATTGCTGCAGAGAAAAAGAATCTTCCACTTTATCTTATAGTAGATGAGTATGACAACTTTACCAATGTTGTGCTCAATGAGCAGGGGGAGGAAGTGTATACGGCTCTTACCCATGCCAGTGGTTTTTATCGGGAGATTTTCAAGGTGTTTAAGGGAATGTTCTCTAAAATCTTTATGACAGGCGTAAGTCCTGTTACACTGGATGATTTGACCAGTGGATTCAACATCGGATGGCATATCTCTACCAAGCCTGCCTTTAATCAAATGCTTGGTTTCTCTACCGAAGATGTAAGAGAACTCTTCACTTATTATAAGGAGAATGGGGAGATTCGACCGGATAGTGATGTGGAGGCTATCATAGAAGAGATGAAACCATGGTATGACAACTATTGTTTCTCGGAAAGTGCCTTGAAAACTCAGAGTAAAGTTTTCAACAGCGATATGGTATTCTATTACTTACGCAATTATCGTGAGACTGGTGAATCTCCTAAGCTGATGGTGGACCCTAATACCAAGACAGATTATGGCAAGATGAAGAAATTGCTGCAGCTTGATAAACTGGATGGCGACCGTAAGGGTGTGCTGCGTACTATCATCGAGAATGGAGAAATAAGAGGTAATATTGAAGAAAGTTTCCCTGCCAAATTGTTGGTTAAGCCACAGATGTTTATCAGTCTTCTGTTCTATTATGGAATGTTGACAATAAAGGGTACACGTGGAGACCAGCTGGTGCTTGGCATTCCAAATAATAATGTTCGTAAGCAATACTATACGTATCTGCTGGAACAATATGAGGAAGTGAGTATGGTAGACGAGATAAGTCTTAAGTCTTTGTTTACCGATATGGCTTTTGATGGTCAATGGAAGCCTGCCCTGGAGTTTATGGCACAAGCTTATGCCAAGGTCTCTTCCGTTAGAGATAGCATAGAGGGTGAACGTAATCTGCAAGGTTTCTTTATGGCATATTTGAATCTGAACAGTTACTATTATACGATGCCGGAATTGGAATTGAATCATGGATATTGTGACTTTTTCCTGTTGCCCGACCTGACTCATTACGATACCAAGCACAGTTATATCATAGAACTGAAGATGCTATCAAAGAAAGATTTTGGGGCTACGGTTGATAACGGTAGACAAACCAAGGCGGAAGAACAATGGGAGCAAGCTGTGGAACAAATAAACCGATATGCCGATGCTCCAAGAGTAGAAGCTTTGCGTCAAGGTACCAAACTCCATAAGATAATTATGCAGTTTGAGGGGTATCAGTTGAGGAAGATAGATGAAATTGATTAAAGAAGATAAGCATTTTGTCTCTTAAACTCTGGGTTTTGGTTAATTTTACATCTTTTTTTCCTCATTCTCATTATTTTGTTGTACCTTTGCAGCTAAAATAATAATAAATTGCAAGAAAATGGGAAAGATTATATTGACGGGCGACCGTCCTACAGGTAAACTTCACCTGGGTCATTACATCGGCTCTCTGCAGCGCCGAGTACAACTTCAGAACGCTGGCGACTTTGACAGAATGTTCGTTTTCATGGCAGATGTTCAGGCTTTGACTGATAATGCCGACAATCCTGAGAAGATTCGCCAGAACATCACCGAGGTGGCTCTTGACTACCTTTCTGCGGGCCTCGACCCACAGAAGTGTACACTCTATATCCAGAGTATGATTCCAGAGTTGGCAGAGTTGACTACCTATTTGATGAACCTCATCAGCGTATCTCGTGTTCAGCGTAACCCAACTGTGAAGACAGAGATCAAGATGCGTAACTTTGAGGCAAACATTCCGCTCGGTTTCTTCTGCTATCCTGTGAGCCAGGCTGCCGACATCACCGCTTTCAAGGCTACAACCGTGCCTGCCGGTGAGGACCAGGAGCCTATGCTGGAGGTAACCCGCGAGTTGGTTCGCCGCTTCAACCAGACTTATGCACCTGTTTTGGTAGAGCCGGAGATTCTGCTTCCAGAGATTGCCTGCTGCCGTCGCCTTCCAGGAACTGATGGTAAGGAGAAGATGAGCAAGAGTCTCGGCAACTGCATCTACATGAGCGATGACGAGAAGACCGTTTGGAAGAAGGTGAAGAAGATGTCTAACGGTGAGCCACGTATGAGCATGGAAGAGCCGGGACATCTGGAGGGCAATGCCGTGTTCACCTATCTCGAGGCATTCTCTACACCAGAGGACTTCGCTGAATTCTGGCCTGAGTTCAAGACTTTGGATGAGTTGAAGGAGCAGTATGTGAAGGGTGGTATCGGTGACGGCACCTGCAAGAAATTCCTCAACAGCGTCATCAACAAGATGCTTGACCCAATCCGTGCCCGCCGTCATGAGTTTGAGCAGGATATTCCTGAGGTATTCAATATCCTGAAGAAGGGTAGCGAGGATGCCCGCGAGTTTGCAGCCCAGACAATGGATGAGGTTCGCAAGGCTATGCGTATCGACTATTTCAGCGATGCTGCCTATATTGAGGAGCAGGCTGCGAAATATAAGGTTTGATGATGATGTAAAAGATAGAAATATAAAGTGAAAAGGCAAAAGTTATCGTCAGCTGGTAACTTTTGTCTTTTTTATATTATTATGATATGTTTTTAACGCAAAAAACAAAATAATTTCTTTTCTTATCCTTTGTTCTCGTTTTTTTTTCTTATTTTTGCAAGCAGAATAAATAAAAGAAGCAGAGTATAATGAAAATGAGAAAAATGCTCCAATACAGACTTGCTGATTTAGATAGTATGCTGGTATTGCTCTTCGCTTTTTTGCAACCCATCTCGGCTCAAAAAGCTGATGACAATGTGCATATATTGCAATGCAATGATAGATACGTCTTCAAAACTGATGACGCAGGTAAGACTATTGTTGTTAACACTACGGATTATGAGTATGGTGTAACCCAATATTCCGCTCTAGTTCAACCATGTGCTTATTACGGAGAGTTTATTCGTTTGGACAAGGCACAGTGTAAGGGGTATGCACAATACAAGTCAGCCATTCCTCGTAATGTCTTTTACGATGATACCAAGATTTGCTACTTTAGCTATCAGATTCCAAAGGTTGGCAAGACTCTGAAGGCTTCTTTTACTCGAACCTATCTCAATCCTATTTATTTCACAACTATTCCTTTGTGTGAAGCTAATTATGTAGAGCATAAGAAGATAGAGGTAATCAAGCCAAAAGCCTTCCAGCAGTTTCGGATAAAAGAATATAATCTTCCTGCTGGTATAGAGAAAAGTACTACATGTAATGCTGAGGGAGATTCCGTTTTTACTTATGTGATTCATTCCTTACCTGCACAGCTGATAGAACCTAATTCTCCATCTTGGGGATATAGTGCTCCTCATCTCTTGGTGTTGGGAGCATTCCAAAGTCTGCAAGATATGTTTGTCTGGTCTCATCAGTTGGCTAATGTGGATTGCTCTATTCCTAATCAAGAAGAAATACTAAGAGAGATACAGAAAGGGGCAAAAAACGATTATGACAAGATAGCCAATACTTATGCCTGGGTACAGCAGAATATCAGATATTTGGCTTTTGAGGCAGGCATTTCTGCCCATCAACCGGCAACACCTGCTGAAACTATTCGTAAGCGTTATGGTGATTGCAAGGCTATGGCTCTTTTGCTCAAAACCTTGCTCAAGGCTCAAGGCTTTGATGCTCGTCAAACGGATATAGGGACATGGGATGTACCTTATTCTTTGCAGGAAAATCCTTCTATTGCATCTATTGATCATGCGATATGTACGGTTTTCTATCAGGGAAAGCCATATTATCTGGATGCTACGAATCCATATGTTCCTCTAGGCTATGTGCCAGACAATATACAAGGAAAAATGGCTTTGGTAGAAGACGCAGATAGCTTTCGTATGAATAAGTTACCTGAACTGGCTGCTGATTCTTGCTTTTCTTCTATAACATATCAGACAACCTTAGAATCTGGGGATGATGGAAACTACGATATAAAGGGAAAATTGTACTCTAAATGGAAGGGCGATATGAAGTCTTGGATACTAGTGGGGAATGACGCTACGGCACAAGATGAAAAAGAGAAGGCCTTGGTGGCAGCGATGGGGGTTGATGAACGATTGGATAAGATTGGGGATATAGTGATGACGGGAAATCGTCCTCGGGATGAGTCTTTGAATATCACTGCTTTTTTTATGAAAAAGGGAGCTGGGCAACTGGTTGACGGTACTGTTTATTTAGATACCAATCTCGATGAGAGCCTTTTTCTGACTCCAGTGGATACAACCAAACGGGTTTCCGATTACATGATAGACTTGCGGTCCAAGGAAGTACGTGATGTAAAGATTTTGATTCCAGAGAAAATGGAGGTCAGTAGTCTCCCCGCACCTTATCAGATTCATACTGCATGGGTTGATTTTTGTCGCACTTATTCTCAAACAGGCAATCAGATTGTTATGCATAAGGAGTGTGTAATACACCACAGACGTGTTCCGCGAAGCGAAATCCCTGCTTGGAATAAGATTATAAGTGATTGGGGAGCAGCTTGTAATGAGCAAGTAGTATTAAAGGAAAAATGAGTTAAATGTATTATTCATAGTCAAAAAGTTGAATTATGGGAAAGATTAAAGTAATCCGAGTTGTCTTCAGTATTCTGTTGGTACAGCTCTTGACGTTGTCAGTGAATGCTGACGAGAAAGCAGATTATTTGAAGTTGGCGCAAAAGGTGCGGCAAGAAGTTTGGAGCAGTACGCCTGCTGACTTTCAAAAACGAACGGTTCCCGACAGATACAAGAATGCTTCGGCCGTCATACTATCTTATTATCGGGAGTTGAGCACGGATTATTATCGTAAGGCAACGGCTGATCTGGTGCTCAATCTTCGCCTTACTCGTCAGATAGACTGTACGGATATGGAGCGTATGTTAATTCAAATCAATGACAAAAAGGCGTTGAAGGATTATTCTGAGTTTACTTTCAAGACGAAAAGTAGAAAGTGGACCTGGGGATATCATCATAAAACGCAAACGGTGCTTGGCATTCGTGTTATAAAGAAGAATGGTAACGTACAGGAAGTAAGTTTAGATGACTATGTAGATGTCAAGGAAGGCAAAAATGACAAGGACTTGAGTCAGAAGATAGCTGTGCCTGGTTTGGAAGTGGGAGATTGTATTGATGTCTTTTCTCTAGACCAAATAGATACACAGGAACAACAGCTGGATCCTTTCTATTTTGTTCTTCGTCAAGACGAACCTGTCCTTTATACCAAGGTTCACTGTGTGCTAGACCAAAGTCTTGCCACCGTCTATCGGACGATGAATGGTGCCCCTGATTTTACTCAGACCACAGACAAGGACAAAAATGCAGTGCTTGATATGGTTATGGATAAGCCGATAGATGCAGAATCATCCATTTGGTATAATTCTTTGGAGCAGTCACCTTTTATAGAGATGTATATTACCCCGACCAAGGCTAAAGTGGCAGTAGTAGAGAAGGCTATGCGCAAAAAAGGTGTTCGAGGCAATCCTGATGTAACACCAATCCTGCAAGACGATTGGAAATTGCTGAAATCTTATGTGTCTAAGGGGGGATATTCTCCTGCTGGTCTTCCTAGTACGTACAAGAGCGTCTTCAAGTCTGCCAAAAAAGAGGGGATGTCTGCCGAGGAGAAAGCTGACCGTATTTATTCTTTTGAGTATGTTAGTGGGGGAGCTTCTCAGAGGGTTTTTAATACAGTGGCTAATTATTTGCGTAAATTGGGCGTGGAAATAGAAATGGGCATTACCACTCCGTTTGGTGCATTGCCTGTTGATAAACTGATTAATTATAATTCTACATCTTGGTTCTTCCGCCTTAAGGGAACTGATGTGTACTACTTCCCTGGGACTTATCCTAAGGTTGCTTCCGAGATACCTTATATATATCAAGGAAGAAAGGCGTATATGCAAGATTCCGAGGAACAAATAACGATACCTGTGAGTCAAGCTGAAGCCAATAAGTCGGTGAATGATATGGTGGTTAAACTTGATGGTACTAAACTTGATATCAGTAGGAAGGTAACTTATTCGGGTGAACAGAAAATGTACGGTCAGTCTTTGGTGAGTCCTGATAACACGCTTTTTGGTTCAAGCCAACTTGAAGCTTATTGGCGATATTTGAAATACGACGACAAAGATCCGTACTCTTGTTATACTAAGAAGGAATCTGCTGAATTAAAAGGAGCTTTCAATGAATATCAGAAAAATGCCATAGATCCGTTTAAGGCTGAAATCAGTAGTTATCACGATGGTGATCCTGTGCAAGTCGGTGGCTATGGAGTAGATTGCGTGGGAATCCGTCGAGATAGTTCTAACTTTGTTTATCATGTAGATTATGTGATGGATGGAATGGTGAAACGCGCTGGAAATAACTATTTGTTGTCGGTAGGTAAGTTAATAGGAAGTTCGTTGAAACTAGAAGGCAAGGATCGGGAGCGTATCGATGATGTTTGGCGCAAGATGGCGTTTGTTGATGAATGGAATATAGAGATTCCGTTGCCGCAAGGATATAAGGTCTCTGCTGAAGCTTTAAAGAAGATTGAGACTTCGGTGGCTAATGAGTGTGGAGAATTCACGGTTAAGGCTACCGCTGGAAATGAAAGTGTAAAAGTGTATGTGCGCAAATGTTTTGCTCATAGAGTGGAACCTGTCTCAAACTGGAGCAAACTGTTGGCTTTGGTTGATGCTTGTAGCGCTTTCACTGATAAGCAGATGGTAATAGCGAAATGAATGTAAGTTTATTGAGTATATTTTTTAATTCTAAAAGAGGTGGTTACAGCTTGAAGGTCATATACCGGTAAAACTAAATGAGGTTTAAGAATTGAAAAAGGTGAATAAACGAATATTACAATTAGCGGTGCCGTCGATAATATCCAATATCACGGTACCGCTTTTGGGTTTGGTTGATGTCGCTATCGTCGGGCATATCGGCGATGCGGCTTACATCGGAGCTATTGCCGTAGGGTCGATGCTATTCAATGTCATCTACTGGCTTTTCGGATTCCTGAGAATGGGAACCAGCGGAATGACTTCGCAGGCTTTGGGAAGGAGAGATTTGGCTGAGGTGCTGAGGCTCCTGGTGCGCTCTCTGAGTATCGGTGTGGGGATAGGAGTGCTGTTCTTCGTTCTCCAGAAATGGCTGATAGGCTGCGGACTCTGGGCGATGTCGCCGGAAGCGGATGTCGTGGAACTGGCACGAAGATATTGTTATGTCTGTATCTGGGGAGCCCCGGCAGTGCTCGGACTCTACGGATTTACGGGCTGGTTTATCGGTATGCAGAACACGCGCATTCCGATGATGGTATCGCTGACGCAGAATGTGGTGAACATTATAGCCTCTCTGCTGCTGGTCTTTGTCGGCGGTATGACGGTAGAAGGTGTGGCGCTCGGAACGGTCATTGCCCAATGGTGGGGATTCCTGATGGCATGTCTGTTCTATCGCCTCTATTATCGCCGGTTAAGCAAGTATGATTATCGCCGGCATCTCTTTGCTGCCGAACCGCTGAAGCAGTTTTTCTCGCTCAATAAGGATATCTTTCTCCGCACCCTCTGTCTGGTGGCGGTCAACCTCTTCTTTACGGTGGCAGGTTCCAGGGAGAGTACCATCGTGCTGGCTGTGAATACGCTGCTGATGACGCTCTTTACCATCTTCTCTTATTTTATGGATGGTTTTGCTTATGCGGCAGAGGCGTTGAGCGGCAAGTATTATGGAGCCCGAAACATGGGAGCATTCCGCGAGGTGGTTAGAAGAACGATGGGTTTTGGAGCTGTCGTGGCAGTAGGTTTCACCTTATTATATATAGTGGGTGGCGAGAATTTCCTCTCTTTGCTCACGAGCGATAAGCAGGTGATAGCTGCATCGGGCGAATATTTCTGGTGGGCTGTGCTGATTCCGCTGTCTGGCATGTCGGCATTCGTCTTCGATGGCATCTTTGTAGGCATCACCCAGTCTAAGTCTATGCTCTGTTCTACCGCCGTAGCCTCGGCTTCGTTCTTCGGTCTGTTCTTCGGCTTGCATCCTTTTCTGGGCAATCATGCCTTGTGGTTGGCCTTCATTCTCTACCTCTTGTTAAGGGGAATCGTACTGTTCGTCATTTACCGTAAAAAACTGCGGTAAATGACGAATAGTGTTTTTATAGAATATTTTAGTAGAAATAATGCACATCTTTCATAAAAATTGCACACTGAATTCTAGTGTGCGCATTTTTGTGAAAAACTACATTAATATAGTTTAAATCTTAGGCTTATATTCTTTTTCTTAGCCGAAAATTAGTAATTTCGCAGAGCAAAACTTAAAAAGGAGAAGAGTAAATGACAGCAGAAGAATATTATCAGCAAGGTAACGCCTGGCGCAAGCAGGGTGACTTTAAGCGTGCCCTCGACTGCTATATGGAGGCCATTGCCCTCGATCCGGAGAGCCCTGCCGTAGCAGCCAAGGAGATGCTGGATGATATCATGAGCTTTTATTGCAAAGACTACTACAATCCATAACAACCGACATGTGGACAGCAGGAGCTTTGTTTACTCCAATGGTAAAGATAATTAGTAAGAAATTAGAATATGAGTAAGATTAAAGGGGCTATTGTAGTCGACACCGGGCGTTGCAAGGGATGCTCGCTCTGTGTGGAGGCTTGTCCTCAGCATGTCATCGCATTGGCAGAGAAAAAAGTCAATGTGCATGGTTACCGTTATGTAGAGGCAGCTGTACCTGATGCGTGTGTTGGTTGCACTTCGTGCGCCATCGTGTGTCCGGACGGCTGTATCACTGTTTATCGTAAGAAGGAGGACTAAATAATGGCAAATCAGGAAGTTACATTAATGAAAGGCAATGAGGCGATAGCCCATGCCTGTATCAGATGTGGTGCGGATGGTTTCTTCGGCTATCCTATCACACCTCAAAGTGAGATTATAGAGACGCTGGCTCTGCTCAAGCCATGGGAAACATCAGGTATGGTGGTTCTGCAGGCTGAGAGTGAGGTGGCGGCTATCAACATGGTTTATGGTGGCGCCGGTGCCGGTAAGCGTGTCATTACCACTTCTTCAAGTCCGGGTGTGGCTTTGATGCAAGAGGGTATCTCTTACATGGCAGGTGCTGAGATTCCGGGCGTTATCGTCAATGTGCAGCGTGGCGGTCCGGGTCTGGGTACCATCCAGCCATCCCAGAGTGATTATTTCCAGGCTACCCGCGGCGGTGGTAACGGCGACTATAATGTGATTGTGCTGGCTCCTGCTTCTGTTCAGGAGATGGCTGATTTCGTTGATCTCGCCTTTACGCTTGCCTTTAAGTATCGCAATCCTGCGATGATTCTGAGCGATGGTGTCATTGGTCAGATGATGGAAAAGGTGGTTCTGCCTCCTGTCAAGCCTCGTCGTACCGAGGAGGAGATTGCGAAGGAATGTCCTTGGGCTACCATCGGCCGTCCGAAGAGTCGTCCTGTCAATATCATGACCTCTCTGGAACTCAAGCCTGAGGTGATGGAGGAGCGCAATATTGCTCTTCAGAAAAAATACAGAAAAATCCGTGAAACCGAGGTTCGTTATGAAACCGAGCAGATGGATGATGCCGACTATGTTATCGTAGCCTTCGGTAGTGCGGCACGTATTGCCGAGAAGAGCATCGAGAGTGCGCGTGAGCAGGGCATCAAGGTAGGATTGTTCCGTCCTATCACCCTCTGGCCTTTCCCTGAAAAGGAGATTCATGAACTCGCCAAGACCAAGAAGGGCATTCTGGTTGTAGAAATCAATGCCGGTCAGATGGTTCAGGATGTGCGACTGGCTGTGAATGGTCAGACTCCTGTGGAGCACTTTGGTCGTCTGGGCGGTATCGTACCGGAGCCGGAGGAAATCGTTGAAGCATTAAAGAAGTTAATAAAATGAATGATATAATTTCACCAGAGAATCTGGTATATAAGAAGCCTACGCTGATGAACGATACCCCGATGCATTATTGCCCGGGGTGTTCGCATGGCGTAGTTCATAAGCTCGTTGCCGAGGTTATCGAGGAGATGGGCATGGAGGATAAGACGGTAGGCGTATGTCCGGTGGGCTGCGCTGTCTTTGCTTATCGCTATTTGGATATTGACTGGCAGGAGGCTGCTCATGGTCGTGCACCTGCTGTAGCTACGGGTATCAAGCGCTTGTGGCCTGATCGTCTTGTCTTCACTTATCAGGGCGATGGCGACCTGGCTTGCATCGGTACCTGCGAAACTATCCACGCCCTGAACCGTGGTGAGCATATCGCCATCATCTTCATCAATAATGCCATCTATGGTATGACCGGCGGACAGATGGCTCCAACCACCCTGTTGGGTCAGAAGACTGCTACCTGTCCTTATGGTAGAGAGGCTGATCTTCATGGTTATCCACTCAATATTACCGAGTTGGCAAGCCATCTGCAGGGTACTTGTTATGTAACCCGCCAGAGTGTGGAGACCGTGGCAAGCATCAAGAAGGCAAAGAAGGCTATCCGCAAGGCGTTCGAGGCAAGCATGCAGGGCAAGGGCTCCAGCCTGGTAGAGATTGTTTCTACCTGCAACAGCGGTTGGAAACTCTCACCTGTTGAGGCTAACAAGTGGATGGAAGAGAATATGTTTAAGCAGTATCCTAAGGGTGACCTGAAGGATACAACGGGAATGTAAGTGAAGAGTGAAGAACGAAGAGTGAAGAACGATTTGCTCTTCTAATATAATAATAGAACAATGAAGACAGAAATCATTATATCCGGTTTTGGCGGTCAGGGCGTTCTTTCTATGGGAAAGATTCTGGCTTATTCAGGACTGATGGAGGATAAGGAGGTAACCTGGATGCCTGCTTACGGACCAGAGCAGCGTGGCGGTACAGCCAATGTAACGGTCATTGTGAGCGACAGTCGCATCTCTTCGCCTATCCTGAGCCATTATGATGTAGCCATCGTGCTCAACCAGCCGTCGCTCGACAAGTTTGAGCCGAAGATTAAGCCAGGCGGCATCCTGATTTATGATGGCTATGGTGTGATGAATCCTCCACAGCGCAAGGACATCACCATTTATCGCATTGATGCGATGGACAAGGCTGCCGAGATGAAAAACTCCAAGGTGTTCAATATGATTGTATTGGGCGGACTGCTGAAGGTTTGTCCTGTTGTGAGCACCGATGGTTTGAACAAGGCGCTTTACAAGTCATTGCCAGAGCGCCATCATGGTTTGATTCCGCTGAACATGCAGGCAGTGGAAGAGGGAATGAAGATTATCGAAAAGGTAGACCGATAATAAACAGATTTTTAATCAATATGAATTATGCAATTTGCATTATGCAATTTGCATAATTCAAAATAAATAATTATCTTTGCAGCCGAAAGTAACATTTTAAAATGGTGAGCTATATGGAGAATCCTTTTATCATAACGGGTTATATCAAGCCCGAATATTTCTGCGACAGAGAAAAGGAAGCGGAAAGAATCATCAATAAGGTAACGGGTGGTGAGAATATGGTGGTAATGGCTGCAAGACGAGTAGGCAAGAGTAAACTGATAGACTTTTGCATGGATTCTTCTGCCATCAAAGACCATTTCATCTGTATATCCATCGATATCCTCCGAACTTCCAGCATCCATGAATTTGCGTTCGAGTTGGGAAAGGCTGTATTTGAATTGGCTGCCCGTCGTGGAACCAAGATGATGAGAATGGTGGTTAACACTCTGAAGTCTATCAATGGCTGCTTCGGTTACGATCCGATTTCCAATATCCCAACGTTTAATCTTTCGTTGGGTGATATTTCTAATCCGCTCTATACTTTGGATGAGATATTTGCCTGTTTGGAGCAGGCTGATAAGAAATGCATCGTTGCCATCGACGAGTTTCAGCAGATAGGTTATTATCCAGAGAAAAATATGGAAGCCATTCTCAGGACTTATATTCAGAAGTGCAGCAATGCCAATTTCATCTTTTCGGGCAGCGAGCGTCATCTAATCTCCAAGATGTTTTCCGAGAAAGCGCATCCTTTTTACAATAGTGCTGATATGATGAACCTGGAGGTGATTCCGCTTGATAAATACAAGGAGTTTGCTATCCGCTTGTTTGGTAAGTTTGATAAGAAGATTAAGGAGAAGGCTATAGAGCAGGTGTATCAGGCTTTTGGTGGCAATACCTATTATATGCAGAAGGTGATGCACGAGGCTTTTAATCAGACTGTGCCACAGGCTGAGGCTGATTGTGAGATGATAGAGGGCATTATCCATGCTTTGGTATTGGATAATGATCATAAGTTTAGCGAGATACTTTCCCGTCTCACTCTTCCGCAGAAGGAACTACTATATGCTGTTGCTAAGGAGGGAATGGCTAGTCAGATTACTTCTTCTGGTTTTGTGAAGAAGCATCGTCTCCGTTCGGCAAGTAGCGTGCAGAGTGCCGTGAAGAAACTGCTGGAATATCATCTGATTTCTACTTCTCAAAGTGCGTATTATATTGATGATCAGCTTATGAACTTATGGTTGAAGGAGTAAATTGAATGTTTTTGAAGTGAAATCGAGATAAGATAATAGAGCCTTTTGGTATTTTTGATACTGAAAGGCTTTTTTGTATCTTAAAATGAAGAAAGTTATTCTTTTCTTTGGCATTTCTAATTCTTTTCGTTAATTTTGTGGCTTTAATTTAAAAGAAAGGAATAAGATGGAAACGATTAATATTCAGTTTCAAGTACCTTCTACAGGTAAATATACGCTTGACGAATTTGTCGCCAAGCTCAAAGACTATGCTGAAAAATTAGCCAGTTCTATCTCCAAGTCAGGAAACAGTTACCAGGAGACTTATATGAGCCAGGCAGAGCAGGAAGCCTATGTGGCAGAAAGTCTCAACCGTGCTCTTGATGAAATGGAAGCTCATAAGAAGAATGGGACTAAGCCGATGGATGCTCGTGATTTGTTGAGAAGACTTCTCTAATATCGCGATGAGTTTATCAGCTTTTTGCTTGATAAACGTGAAAAAGGATAATATGCAGAAAAGGAATCTGGAAAAAAATATGGCAGCAACTGTTTTTAATCAAGCACAATTTGATGCGCCACCTTTTTAAATGAAATGCCTTGTTGCCCCTGATTTGCGACAAACTTTAACGCTGTTGCCGCTGATTTGCGACAAAAAAGTAGTATCTTTGCCCCTGATTTGAAACAAATGCATATGTTTAGACGAAATATCATCAGTAAATTGGAGGCTTGGAAGCAAGACAAAAAGCATAAGCCTCTTATCTTGAGAGGAGCTTACGTTGATCAATCTTCCGTTTTATCTGATAGGTAATTTGCGGAGCGTATTGGATGCTGTTGTAGAAGAATAAAGAAGGATATAATGCATCATGCAAAATAAATAATAAGGTGGACAATGCTTTTTAAAAATAGCAATGTCCACCTTAATTATATATAGTTCTAATCTGCTTTATTCCGCCAATCGGATGCTCATTGGGCTTACAGTGATGAGGCGCTTCTTGTAGAGGTCGCCCACGGCACGCTTGTAAACCTTCTTGCTCACGTGGAAACGCTCGTAGATGTCGTCGGCCTCGCTCTTGTCACCAAGATTGCACTCGCCGTCGTTGTCAAGAAGATACTGGTAGAGGGTCTCGGCGAAGTCGGCTGTCTGCTGGATGCCGGTCTTCTGCAGGGTGACGTCAATCTTTCCGTCAGGACGAACTCTTCCTATGTAGCCCTTCATCTTGTCACCCGTGTGGATGTACTGGAAGATCTGGTCCTGATAGAGCAGACCCGGATACTGGTTGTCGATGATAACCTTGAAGCCGAGGTCTGTCTTCTGCCAGATGAGGAGATCCACCTCGTCACCATGCTTGTAGTGAGGATGGTCTTCGTTGAGATAACGCTCAATCTTGGCAGAGGCAACGATGCGATAGCTCTCCTCGTCGATGTGGATATGCACGATGTAGGAGTTGCCGAGCACCATACGTTTCTTCTGCTCGCGGAATGGGCAGAAGATGTCCTTCATCAGCCCCCAGCCCAAAAAGGCTCCGTATTCGTTGACCCATTTCACTTCGAGATAGGCGAAATCGCCCACCTTTGCCAAAGGGGTTTCGGTGGTAGCTATGAGGCGCTCTTCCTGGTCGAGATAGATGAAGACATCCAGCTCGTCGCCGATGCCTGCGTCTTCAGGTACGTAGCGGGAAGGAAGGAGAATTTCTCCCTCATCACCACCATCGAGATACAGACCGAAATCAACTTTCTTTACGATGCGAAGGCGATTGTAATCGCCGAGTTTTATCTTTTTTGCCATATCATATTATTTTCGAGAATATAAAATGCTTTTGCCCTTACAGGGCGACAGGTTTTTGCGTCCGTAATTACCCAGGGTGTTGCCCTGGGCTAGGAGCTTCTGCCCTTTACCTTTCCCTTCGGCCGGTGACCGTTGGTTCAGGGCGTTTAGATGCAATCTATGGATGAGTCTGGTTCTTCTGCAGAAACTTCTTTATTGTTATCTGCAGTTTCTTCCTGGCTATCAGCAGCTCCTGCTTCCACCGTCTTCTCAATCATTCCATCCTTGAGATGGATGGTGCGGTCGGTGATGGCAGCAAGGCCCTCATCATGAGTTACGATGACGAAAGTCTGACCAAACTTGTCTCTGAGGTCGAAGAAGAGCTGGTGAAGCTCAGCCTTGTTCTTGGTGTCGAGACTTCCTGATGGCTCATCGGCAAGGATGACGGCAGGATTATTGACCAAAGCTCTCGCCACGGCTACACGCTGTTTCTCACCACCGGATAACTCGGCAGGCTTGTGACTGGCTCTATCGCTCAAGCCCATGAACGCCAGTAACTCCTCGGCACGCTCCTTGGCTTCTTTTCGGCTCTTGCCTGCAATGAAGGCAGAAATCATGATGTTCTCCAGGGCGGTGAACTCAGGGAGAAGCTGATGGAACTGGAAGACGAAGCCGAGATGCTGGTTGCGGAAATCGCTCAGTTTCTTGGTGCTGAGGCTGCGCACATCCACGCCATCAACCATGATACTGCCACTATCAGGCTTGTCGAGGGTACCGATAATCTGGAGAAGTGTGGTCTTGCCGGCACCACTGGGACCGACGATACTAACCACCTCGCCTTTGTCAATATGCAGGTCGATGCCCTTAAGCACCTGCAGGGAGCCGAAGCTCTTGGTTATACCTTTTATATCTATCATTTTCTTACTCAAAATTATTTTGCAGGCAAAATTAAGCAAAATATTTGGAAATGCCTAATTTTAAGAGATAAAAAGAAAAAATGAGCCTTATTTTATGTAATAAAACTCTTTTTGATAAAAACAAATTTGTTATTTTCTGAACTTCTTCTTAAACCATTGCAGGAATGATTCGTAAGCACTGATCTCTTCCTGATGCTGAGGCTCAGCGAAGGTAAGCTGGTCGCCGTAGGAATCACCATGCTGGTCGGGGAAGATAATCATCAGGTTGGTACCTGAGAAGTATTTCGTTATTTCCTCCGGCAGACGCTCCAGTGCTGTCTTGTAAGATACGGTTCCCTTACGGGCGGTTACTACCACGAACAGGTGGTCTGGAGATATCTGCGAAGCCAGCTGTGGCAACTCGTTCCAGTGAATCATCTGGGTATAATCAGCACGCACTTCCGGATGCCGGTTCTTGATATATTCATTGATGAGCGCCAGACTCTCTTCTCTGCCATGAAACTGGATGCGGCAGTCTAGGTTGCCGGCAAGTCGGGCAAGGCGTTCCAGCCAGCGGTAGAAACCCGGCTCAAACTCTGCTCTCGAAGGTACGGCTACCTGTATTCTTCTCAATGTATTCAACGGCTGTCTGATGCGTGCCATGATAATCTGTCGGCTCAATCCGTTGAAAAGACTCTGGTGGAATTCTCCCCAGAACTTCGGCGAAACCTCAGGATGCATGTGCATTCCGATGATAATCTCAGAACATTGGAACTCGTTGAAGGCATGCTTGATGCCGTTGGCGATGTTGGCGGCAATACGAACCTGGGTCTGCGTCATCACATCGGTGGCAGCAGCCAGCTGACTGCAATGTTCCAGAATCCGTCTTCCCTGTTCCTGGTTGTATCGCATATCCTTGTCTTCATATACCACATTCAGGCAGATGAGTCCCCTGTTCAGTTTCTGGTTTCTCACCAGAAACGCCAGACTCATCAGGTTGTCGGCATATTCAGGATATTTCACCGGAACCAGAATCTTCTCATCGCTCACCTTCTTGTCGTCTTCTGCATCAGGCAGTTCCTTGTCTCTCAGGATAATCTTCTGCGAAGACCGGTCGGTAAGGATGGATGAGATGATGCAGGTAATCAGAATCATCATAACCACACCATTGAGCATATCATCGTTGACGAGATAAGTGCCCGGTGCTACGAGCAGATGCATACCAACCATCACCATGGCGATACTTCCGGCAGCATGAGCCGAAGTGAGTCCGAACATCATGTGACCCGAAGAAAGTGGCAACCTGAAACCCAGACAGGCGATATAGGCTGCGATGGCTTTGCCCAGGGTTCCGAAGAAGGCGATGCAGAACACGACCCATAGAATATGACTGCCCTGAAACAGCAGATTGATATTGATCAGCATGCCCACACCTATCAGGAAATAAGGAATGAAGAGGGCATTGCCGATAAACTCGAGACGGTTCATCAGTGGCGAAACATGCGGAATATATCTGTTTAATATCAGACCGGCGAAGAAAGCACCGAAAACGCCCTCGATGCCCACTATCTGCGAAAGTGCCGCACTCATAAAGAGCATCGAAAGTATGAAGATAAACTGCATCACCGCATCGCTGTATCTTCGTAAGAACCATCTTGTAAGTCGGGGAATCAGTATGATCATCACGCCACAATAGGCGGCAAACTTGAGGGTGAAGAATACCCAGAACAGTACGCCGTCATGCTTGCTGAACGATGCTACCAGTCCGGCAAGCATTATCAGGGCTATGAGCAGCGAAATCATGCTCGACCCCACACTCAGCGTAACGCTCGGTTTCTGTTGCAGTCCGTATCTCGAAACGATAGGATAGGCAATCAGCGTATTGGATGCCATGATGCAGCTCAGCAGGAAGGAAGCCTTGGCAGAGTAGTGGAGCAGCCAGATGCTCATGCCGTATGTGAGGAAGAACGGTATAAAACAGGTGAGCAGGCCATAGATAAGCAGTCGCGACTTGTTCTTTTTCATGCCTTCCATATCCATCTCCAGTGCGGCGAGGAACATGATGTAATAGAGTCCCACCTTTCCGAAGAGCTCAAACGAAGAGTCGCGCTCCAGGATATTCAGTCCGTATTTGCCTATGAGCACACCTGCCAGCACCATACCGATGATGTGCGGGATACGTAGTTTACCCATGATGATAGGGGCAAAGAGGATGATGAGGAGCACTACGAAGAATATCAACGTAGGGTCAGTGATAGGGAAGTATTGAGCGATATGGAACATAGGCTTTCTTCTTTTTTGTTATACTTAAAGAGGGATTTCTGCATCAGCATTCATCCCTCCCTTTCTGTTTTTGACTGCAAAAGTACGAATAAATCTTGAAAGCACAAAGTTTTTCTGTCCTTATCCTTCAATCATGGTGATATTTTTGCATGCTCACTATTGTTTCTATCTTTTCAAATCCCTATCCACCATGGCACAGACACAGGAATCAGACCATACGTTTTCTGCCGTTTCAATCATGTCGATGATGGTATAGATTGGCAGGATGATGCCCATGATGCCGATAGGAGCATTGATACCGGACATCAGAGATAGGGTAAGGAAATAACATCCCATCGGCACTCCTGCATTACCCACTGCTGAGAAAACTGAAATGAAGAGCCAGAGAATCATCGTAGTCCAAGGTAAAGGCATTCCTCCATTCTGCATCAGGAATAAGGAGGTTACGAGGATAAACGCAGCGCAACCATTCATGTTGATGGTAGTACAGATAGGTAATACAAAGCGGGAAACCTGATTGGAAACTCCCAGCCTGTCTTCTGCTGTCTGCATCGTCACCGGCAACGTAGCAGCAGAACTCTTTGTAAACAGAGCCATTAATACTGCCGGCATCATCTTGCCCAGTGTACGCACAGGATTCAAGCCTCTTGCCAAGAGGAAGAGCGGGAGGATGATGAAGAATTGAATGACATTACCTCCCAGGATAACAGCTACGTACTTTCCTAGAGAAGCCATCACGATACCCGCAGAGAACTGGGCTGAGAGTTGTGCTGCAAAGGCAACGATACCCAGAGGCAGAGCCCAGATTAATCCATGAATCAGCATGAAGAGCAGATCCTGTAATCCAAACAATCCCTTCATCACGACTTCTTTTTTATCGCTTGGTGGCATTTTGGTTAAAGCAATACCTGCAGCTGCAGCCAAAATCAGGATAGAGAGTACATTTCCTTCGGCAAACGGCTTGATGATGTTGTTGGGTATTACCCCTAGAATATGGTCATAATAGCTGGTTTCTCCCAGCTTTTGGGGAACATCCGCCATACCGCTCTGTACCAAGGCTATAGGTAAATTGCCTGGAGATACGATGTTGTAGAGCACCAGTCCCACTGCTGCAGCTGCTATCGTCGTGAGCAGGGTGTAGGTGATGGCGTGGCGGAATATCTTACCGGTATCTGCCTGGTTGCCCAAGGATGCCAGGGTTGTGATAACTGCCAAGGCTATGGTTGGTACTGCCAGAAGCTGGAATAAGCGGGTATAGACCGTGGCTATGAAGTTCATCAGACCATCCAGCCAGCTGATGCCGAATATCCCCAAGACGGCGCCTACTATCAAAGCGCCAATCCATAGTACCAGCTGCCGGGTTTGCTTATTCTTCACTCCTTTTTGTTTACTGCAGCCAGCATTGCTATCCGACTGTCTATTTCCAATATTATTCATTGTTTCTACCATGATTTTAAACTATTATTTTCAAAAGGCAAAGGTATTATTTTTTTTCCTTGTCAGCAATCCCACAAATATGGTATTTTGCAATCTCGTTATTTTTTCGGGATATTCTTTTGCTTGTATCATTATTTTTTGTAACTTTGCCGAAAGAATTTAAAACGGCAGCAATATGAAATATCCTATCGGCATACAGAGTTTCGAACAAATCATAGAAGATGGTTATGTTTATCTCGATAAGACGGCATTGGTCTATGACTTAGTGACTAATGGTAAAATATACTTTCTGAGTCGTCCACGACGATTTGGAAAGTCATTGCTCGTATCTACCTTGAAATGCTATTTTGAGGGAAAAAAGGAGTTGTTCAAGGGACTTGCCATCGACAAGCTGGAGAAGGAATGGAAGCAATATCCTGTGTTTCATCTTGACTTTAATGGTAATAATTTCACTAATTCTGGAGAACTTGAGGTCATATTAGAAAACTTTGTTGCATCGCAAGAGATGATATATGGTAAAAGTCCTTTCAGGAATTCCTTAGGAGGTCGTTTTGAATATGTATTGAAAGCTGCTCATGAGAGAACAGGACTTCGTGCCGTGGTTTTAATTGATGAGTATGATAAGCCAATATTGGATGTGCTTGATACACAAATCAAAACATCAATAAAGGGTGAAGAACGGTTGTTAGAAGATTGGAATCGTGAGGTCTTGAAAGGTTTCTATAGTGTCTTCAAGGCTGCCGATGCTAATCTACAGTTTGTCTTGCTCACGGGTGTCACCAAGTTCTCACAGGTGAGCGTGTTCAGTGGCTTCAATCAGCCTAACGACATCAGTATGGATGAGCATTACGAGGCACTTTGTGGAATTACGGAAGATGAATTGTATTCTACCTTTGATGAACAAATCAAGGCGATGGCTGTGAGATATAAGACCACAGAGGAAGGAATGAAATACAAACTGAAAAGGAAGTTTGACGGTTATCACTTCAGTCCTAATATGCTTGATATTTATAATCCTTTCAGTATCTTGAATGCTTTGAGCAAGAAGATTCTGGCAGATTATTGGTTCCGCACCGGTTCGCCAACCTATCTTGTTCGCCTATTGTCTCATTTTGATGAGAACATCAATGAGATGGTGAACAGGTTTTATCCTACGAGTAGTTTTATCGACTACAAGGCGGATGTGGAAGCACCATTGCCAATGATTTATCAGAGCGGTTATCTTACCATCAAAGATTGGAATATGGATACCGATTCCTATCTCCTGGATTTCCCTAATGATGAAGTGAGGAGCGGTTTCCTGACGCTGGTAGCTTCCAGTTATCTGAAGCCATCGAAGTCAACGGATGCCTGGGTTATTCAGGTAATAGATGTGATGTCGAAGGGAGATTGCCATCAGTTGGAGAATCTGATGACTTCCTTCTTTGCCAGCATTCCTTATAGCCAGCGTCGCAAGGACGATGAGCGAGAGAAGGAACGTTATTTTCAATACACCTTCTATCTCGTATTGAGAATGATCAGCTGTTTCACGGTCTTCATCGAAAAGCAGCAAAGCGAAGGTAGGGTAGATTGTGTGGTTGAGACCCAGAACTATATCTACATCTTCGAATTCAAGCGTGATGGTTCGGCAGAGGAAGCCCTGAAGCAGATAGAGAATATGGGCTATGCCAGGGAATATGCAGCTGATGGCAGAAAGATTTATCAGATAGGCTGCAACTTCTCATCGAAGACGGGAACCATTGATGGGTGGAAGATGAAGTAGGTAATCAGTAAGAATATCCCGAAGATGTAGTGATGCGGCGTTATTAAGAATAAGTTTTCTTTACATTAGCTTGCCTGAGATTCTCGTATTTTCAGACGCTTATTGTTTCTTTGAGAATATCGCAAATATGAAGAAGAATAGAAACTTATTGATAATCAGATGTTTGTAATTTCTTAACAAGAAGATGCTGTTGAGAAAAATCTATAGTTGTACGACTATAACCCCTATAGTTGTACAACCATAACTCTACAGTTGTACAACCATAGCATGTATAGTCGTACAACTGTAACTTTATAGTCGTACAACTATAGGTCTTGTTCTTAATATAGAGCAGAAAACAAGGAATTCCAGCCTCTCAATCCTCTTGTTTTTATCGCTAGATTCCAAACTTGTAGGTATATGAATTTTGGTTATAAATATTGACGGGAGGTATTTTTGCAATTTTAATTTGAACTAAAAAAAGGAGGAATAAGGCCTTATGGAAAATGGGGAAGATGTTCCCGAATGGCTGAAGAATGGGGATTATGAGTTTGAGTATAATATTATAAGATAAGATCAGTTGCGTGTCTGATTTAGCAAAGAGGGTGTGTCATAAGTAAATGATTCACCCTTTTTTGTTTGTTGGAATGTTACTGATATGTTGTTGGAAAACATAGTATAAGTTGTTGGAAAAGATAGTATATGTTTTAGAGTTAGTTAGTATCTCCGGTCGCACAACAGCTGTTGTGCGCTTGCATTGCAGCTGATATGCGCTTGCACAACAGGTGATGTGCATGCGTAGGCCAACTGTTATGCGCCAACTATAATTTAGACTTATGGCACACCCTCTTTATCATTTGGTACATTTTGAATGGCATTTCATACAAGGTAGGTTTTGATATTTGGAGAATAGAAAAGTTTGAGGTATATAGACATCGGAGCCGTCATGAAATAGGAATGTGGAAGTGCTATCTTTTTGGCAGTGGCGCCATCCGATGCCTTTTTCTTATCCTTTTCAGAAAAATCAAGTTCTTCCGATAAAAAAGTGGCTAAAAGTTTGGCAGTATCAAGAATATTGCTAACTTTTGCGGTCAGAGTTGGAGTAGGCGGAAAAGAACGGCTGCGATGAAGACTCAAATGAATGAGCGAATTGAATGTAAGTCTTGAAATAGAAATGTGGAAATTTCAAAATTCAACTATGACGAACTGCAATACGGCTCACGCTATGGGATTATTGTATTCTTTCCTCTTTAAGGGAAGGTATTGATATACCTTTTGGCGTGGGCTATTGTATGTTGCTAGTTGAAAGGTCTTTCCACAACCTCTATTCCGGCGACAGAACAATAGTCCTACGCCATTTCATATAAATTTAGTTACTAATGCAACTTCTGGGAACAAGTTGAGGATAGAGGTATGCTTATGGTGTTGGAAAAAGATATTATGCCAAGATACAATCCAAACCATTTGGATGATCGTTATTGAATAATCTGATATTGTTGAATTAGTAAAATATTTATTTATGGTACATTTTACGTTTAAAAACTGACAGGCAGGCATAAGTCTATCAGCCCACAACTCTTTTAAGAGCTTTATTATCATGGTGGTCATGCTCGTTATGACTACTAGCAGTGCATTTGCTGAAGAAATAGATGGTCTAAATTACAAATTAGATTCAGAAACAAAGACAGCAATACTCATACCTAAAACGAATGGAAAATATGCTGGAGATATTGTTGCTCCAGAAAAAATTAAAGGCACAGATGGAGCGGAATATTCTGTTGTTACTTTAGGAGCAGAATGCTTTAATGCCTGTTATAACTTGAGTTCTGTCACAATTCCTTCAACTGTAACGGTAATTGGTGGTCGTTGCTTCAAGGAATGTGGTAGCTTAACTTCTATAGTCATTCCTTCATCTGTTACATCATTGGGGTATGAATGTTTCTATGGTTGCAGTAGTTTAGCTTCAATAATTATTCCCTCATCAGTAACTTTTTTGGATTGGAGTTGTTTTTGGGATTGCAAAAGCTTAACTTCAATAACCATTCCGCCATCTGTAACATCGTTGAGTAGAGCTTGTTTCTATGGTTGCAGTAGTTTAACTTCAATAACCATTCCTGCATCCGTAACATCAATTGGTTCTTTATGTTTTGCGTATTGCAGTAGTTTGACTTCCATTATTATTCCCGCATCAGTAGAATCGATAGGAGGATATAGTACCTTTATAAACTGTGTAAAACTTAATACAATTTTTTTTAAAGGTCTACCACCTACAAGTGATTACTCTAGCATGGGGTTGTCAAACTATGTAGAAATAAAAGTCCCAGCGGAATATCTTCAGAATTCTAAGAAAGCTTTCGGCTCAGATTTTATTAATATATCAGCCTGGAATCCAAACGAATCAGGTGGTGACGATAAGCCTGTAGTTCCATGTGCCACACCATCCATCTTTTATGGTGCAGGTAAATTAAAGTTCTCTAGCGAAACAGCAGGAGCAAAGTATCATTATACTATCAGTGATAAGGATATGGCTACAGATGCACTTTGCGAAGACGGTAATGTATCTCTTTCAGCAGCTTATGACATATCTGTATATGCAACAGCTGATGGCTATTCTGCATCCGAAAAGGCTAAGGCAACACTATATTGGGTCAATGCCAACCTGGAGAATACAACCAACATCTATCAGGCTAGAACCCGTGGCGTTGTGGCTTCCGCTCATGATGGCATCGTCTGCATTTCGGGTCTTGATAATGGCGAGGTGGTTAAGTTTTATGCAGCTGATGGCAAGCTTATCGGCTCATCTTCTGCCGTTGACGGTACCGCATCCTGCGCTGTATCAGAAACCATGGTTATTGCAAAATTTGGTGATAATACAATCAAGGTTGCAGTAAAATAAACTATTGTAGATAAAAAATAAAGAGTTTGATGCACTGAAAATGTGCGTCAAACTCTTTATTTGAATTCGTACTGCCTGCGTCTTGGTTTATATGTTAAAGATGGGGTCCTAAAATCACATTTTATTTCTATCTATTTTTTAGCATTATAAAATAACGCAAGATTCTTCGCCACCAAGATACTTTTTTGCCTGTTTGGGCAGAAAATGATAATTCTTGTACTTCTTCCCTTTGCAAGTCTGACTCATTCTGAGATTTTATTTCCGCTCTAACACGTTTTTCTGATTCTGTCAGTTGTTTTGGGAATGTTTCACCACTATTTGGGACAGACTTTTGCACAATGTCTAAACCTAAATATTTCGACCTCTCATTTGCTGCTATCATTTGACGGGCCTCTTCAAGTGACCAATGTCTTTCGGAGACAATTTGTTCATTTAAAGGATTTTTTTCAGGCAAATACGTAGAATCAATTGATGACAAAACATCTTCGACTACTTTTAAACAACCTTTAGGATAAAGTGTAATCTGTCTCTCTGAAAAACGAATAACAATCCACCCATGGTCAACAAAATATTTATTCCTCTTTTGGTCATTATCACATTCGATATAATGAATTGGTTCGTTATTAACAGAATAAGGTTCGTCAATCTCTATATCAATATGAACATGAGGATGTCCCTGATGAACAATAGCAATATCGGGTTCATAACATAAGTCTCTGTCATTTACCAAACCAATATCAGATCTGACCTCATAAGGATCTTTTATGAATCGAGAAAGCATTTTTTCAAATGAATCTTCTTGAATTCCACGATTGTAAACTCTTTTTTGTATTCTATAGGGCATGATTGGTGTTTCCATAATAGGTAAGCATATAAAAGGATACATACTGTAGGAAGAGTACTTATCATACCTAACATTAAAATCAACATATTCAATAGATGAGGTTGACTCAGAAACTGATTTTGAAAAATCACTATTTCTGAATCTATGGCGATATTCTTCTAAATCTATATCCTCAACATATATGTCATTTATTTCTGATTCTATAGCCTCTGGTGTTGGTTTATATTTCTTCTCTTCTATCTGCATTCTTTGATATATTGGATCATATCCTTTAATATAAACCCAATTACCATATTCGTCAACTTTCGATACTAAACAAAAAGCCCACACTTGAGAATCTTTATAATGATAACCATATTTATCTGTCCTAATCTGACGATTCTCACCTATTATTTGATAACTAGGTTGAAAAGAAAGATTACAAAAAATATTATGTCCCCATAAAATGCCCAGTGGTAAGCCTTCACTATTATACTCGGGAATATTTACAGAACGACCTTGGTATGCTAGTAACTCTGAAGCCCAAACAGAGTCACATAGTTCATAATCTATAGTGTCAGGTTCATATACACAATGCTCATTATAAAGGTTTACACGAAAATGTTTTCTGTCTGGTTGAACTCGAACATTATATAGTTTATATACACTTTCACTTTGTAACTTCTTATTTTTATTACTCTTATCAGACATACTTTTATCAAATTCCGAGCGAGAAACACAAGGAAATGATGTTGCAGAAAACGGCAAATAATAGCGTTTACGTATTCTATCGGCAATATCTGCTAAACATCTTCTATCATCACGAGCGCAAAATACAGATATTTCAGTATAGACTATGGGGAGTAAATCATTAAGAGAAATAGGACCATTTAACGTCATTCCATCAGGAATTTGTCCAGTATAAAAGTCTTCATATTCTACAGCATTATATTTTACAGTTCTGATACCGCTGTAGAAATTATTGAATTTTCTCACGTATTTTCCATTAAGAATAAATTTAGATACGTTACCATAGATAAAACGTAATTCCTCAGGTAGCAGCACACAATTATCTATTTGAAATTTTAGGTTATTGCCATGAATGTAGTCTTTAAACTTCGTGACATAAGAATCATCTAAAATTTCAGCTAATATTGGTCCTTCTAAAATATGCTCTGTACTCTTAACTACAGCTAATATGTAATCAGATATAATGCCATTAAATAAGCCTTTACAGAGCCTTAATTTAAATATTTCAAACTTTTCCATAAAAGTAAATCTATTTTTTTCTCTTGACTATAAACTTCTCCAACCATAAGAATAATCAGATTTTCTGTTTGGCAACCTGCCATTAACTGACCATTGCGAATAATCTGTTCGTAAGCCAATCATCATGAAGTTAGCGGACAATCATATCCGTTTTGTCGGTAAAGGTACAAAAAATATTGATACGTTGACTCTTTTTTCTTAAATATCGACTACAAAAGTACAAATTTTCTGGGTTTCCTATCTGCACAGCAACAAAAATGCCATCAGATTATCTGATGACCTGCCGATGTAAATTGTGTTTATTGTATCAATAGTTCGTTAATAATTCAATAATGTGCTAAGCAGCTATACGCTGTAAGCACGAGAGATCTTTGAAAATCTTGCTAATTAAAGTGCGGTTCGGGATGTACCCGCATGCTTTAAAAATTCGTCTCACCAGATAAATGTTGGTCATCAGTGACTTGAATGAAGACATAGAATATTCCATTCCCATCTCCTTCATAGTTACCTTGGCAACATTTAGTGATGTGAACGAAGCATTGAAAGCAAAATCGAGTTTCCACTTATCGCGAGCCTGGCAGTCCATAAGACCAGTATAGCCTTGGCGTCACGAAAGCAAAATTCGATCTGAAACCTGGTTCTATAATAAAGAAGTACCTCTTCACCCGAAAGTGAGGTGTCTGTAGAGAAGAATAGTTTCTTCTTGCCATTCGGCATCTGCCAGATGACAAGTCTAACTTTACACTTGAGTGCCTTGGGATAACGCTTAATGACGCTGATATAGAAATCTACCATAGTCTTGTTTCTAAGACTCAGTTCTTTATTATTTAGCGACTGGTGGGCTCTTAACATCATGCAGTCTTTGGTATCAATATCAATGAGTCCAATACCCATGATTTCGAGACCATGTTTAACAGACTGAGCACATCCTGACCAAAAACGACCGATATGTGGTGTTTTCTTGCCAGCTTTACTGATGTAGCTGGGATCAATGGCAATAGCCCATCTTCCCTGTTTACCCAAGAAGCGCTTGGCAAGTGAGACATTAAGTTTGAGCCAATCAATTCACTTCGACTTTTTCAAGCCGAATGCGTTGCGATAGGTTTGCTCAACATGCAAGCCATACCTCCCCATTTGGGTGAAATTTATCTTTCTTGGTATTACCATGAACAAAATTATCACCTCGATGAGTATTTTCTCGAAACTTTTTGTTATCTTTGCAGCTGAATCTTCAACTGCATCTTTAAAGATATCCATATATTGGTCAAGTCCTGTATTCATGTAATATTGTATTTGTCGTGATCTATAAAGTTACTGAAAATCAGCGACTTGACCAACTTTTTATAGTTGAATTTTTATAAGCGTTTCTTAATATAAGTTATTGATTTACAGACAATTAAATGTTAATTTAACGCAGTGTTGAGATAAGGGTGAATTAAAATAATCAATAGGCTAGTTGACTACCGATTATTGTCTAATTTTGCAAAATTGATGCTTGATAGGCAATGTCAAGCATCAGTTTTGCCATTTTATATTTCCAGCACATCTTTTATACATTTATCCCTTATTTTTCTTTGTAGTTTCGGATAAATTCTTTATCTTTGCCCCTAGAAAACAACTTCTGAGGTTTAATGGCTGTGTAGGTACAAATGAAATAGCAATCAATAATGAATAAAACTATGGATAAAGAATGGTTTAATGGTTTTGTAGCCAATGGCTTGCAATTTAGATTGGATGGTTATATGATAACCAACTATGGCGTTACATATCATATTGGCGTAAAAAATATCTCCGGGAACCTAGTAGAGATAGAGGATCGTGTATATTTTCGATTTAATTCCAAGAAAGTGCGTAAGAGAAATGAGCTCGGTCAATATTATCTCGAAATGGGAAATGTTATTCCTTATGCAGAAGTATGGGATTATGTACATTTGCTAGATATGCAAACACAGAAACTTGTATTTGGAAGTAAAGCTCAATTGATGCCGGGCGAGGAGTATCTTGTCAAGATTCATTGGAATGGAGCCAAAGAGTTAAAGCAAGATGAATCGTATTTTACCGAATGTGCTAACGATATATTGTCGGCACATGATTTCAAGTATCTACAGTTGAGAATTAGCAATTTCGTAAATATGACTATCTGCCCTTCGGATAAGGAGAAAGATTATTCTTGGTATATTTCCAGTAAAGAAGTTTGTGAGAATTATGGGGTGTATGTTCCCATATCTTCTACTTCCAAATAAGGTAAGGTTATTGCTCCCAATCCATTTGCGAACGGAACTGCTGTAGAATTTAATAAAACGTTAAAACGAGGATGAATTTTTTGAAATTAAGTGTCACTTTTGTGAAGTCTTTGAGGGCTTTATTCGTTCCCGGTAAATGCCCAAAACGAATTGATCATGAGAAAATTGTCGCTGGTGAAAGCTTGGCTTCCGATTCTACACCTGCGGACATTATCGGATATCCAAAGGCTCAGCAGCCACACTATGATCTCTTGCGTTTCCTGGATGCACAGGAGTTTGACTATACCCAGGCTTTGAAAGAACTAAAAGAAGGTAGAAAACAAAGCCATTGGATATGGTATATCTTCCCGCAACAGAAGGGACTCGGACATAGTTACAATTCAAAATACTATGGCTTGGATGGCGAGGGTGAAGCTAGAGCCTATGTTGAACATGAAATTCTGGGTGATAGACTCCGTGAATGCTGCAAGGCGCTCTTGCTCCACAAGGATAAGGACATCAAATATATCATGGGAAGCGGAATTGACGTGCTGAAACTCAAAACTTCTATGCGTCTCTTCAATAAAGTGAGTCCTAATGATGTGTTTGAGGAAGTATTGGATGTTTTCTTTTAAAAACGTTCAGAAAAGTCTTTATCAGGGAACAATAATGTAAAGTAATATATGCAACTATATTTTCCCCATCGATGATAAGGATTATGGTGGTGGTGAAATGGTAGAAGATAAAAACTTAGCGAGCAAAAGGCTGTAATCCTTTGCTCGCTAAGTTTTTATAGTTTCCTTTTGAATTGTCTCAATAATGCTTGTTGAGAACGTTTGGTGTACCAAATGTCAACAATGACGATTTCGTCACGCTCTTTGTTGTAGCGATAAATGAGCTTGAAGTTTTCCATAAGCAGTGCGCTACGATAATCTCGATGAAAATCTTTCAGAATAGGCTCTGGAGAATATGACAAAGGGAACATAATGAGACGAGCGTATATGGCCTCAAGTTCCTTTTTCCATCTCAAAACGCATTTCCTTCCAAACTCATCCCTAGCATATTCGATACAATAGCGTATGTCTTCTTGGGTTGGTGGTAATACTCGTATGTTTACCATTTGAATTCGTTTTTGAAATTGGCCATCATTTCTAGAAAGTCAACAGCGTTGCCTGTTCTTGCATATTCTTCTTCACGAGCTAAGACATGATTCACCAACTCGTCATTATTGCATGGTGTCATAAAAGGATATTCTTCGGATTCGTTATGAGCCTCT
The DNA here is from genome assembly GCA_021628325.1 of Segatella copri. GTDB lineage: Bacteria > Bacteroidota > Bacteroidia > Bacteroidales > Bacteroidaceae > Prevotella > Prevotella copri_R. Next base: position 48,430 of record JAJXAL010000008.1, read on the forward strand.
GTTGCATATTCGTGACGATAGGCAACTGTAGGTTCTTGAACAGTACAGCTATCCTCGAAAAAGCGTTGGGCTTTATCGTTTAGTCGTTCTTTTGAGTTTGACATTATTTTAGTCATATTGTAATCCTCCTTATTTTTGGTTACTCTAATATGTTGCAAAATTACGATTAATATTTGAAAGTACCAAAGTTTTTTTCGCTTTTCTTATGAATAATCCTAAAGAATTTGAGTTTCGTACATCCAGACTCCTATTTCATACATTTATCCCCAACTTTCTATGCTGTTTCAAATAAATTCACTATCTTTGTCCCCCTGAAAACAACTAAAAGATAAAATATAATGAAGAAAGGATTAAAATATACTTTGGTTTCCTTAGGCAGCCTGGTCGTATTGGCTGGTATGGGCCTGGGAATTATGTATGTGGTGTCGCCATATAAGGTGAAGCGATGGTTGGGCATCGCTTCATCTTATTCTGATGTGTTCGTTGATAGATTGAAAGGGCAACCTTATACTCGTGGCGGATATGACGGCATTGATGTATCGAAACACAATGGAGTTATCAAGTGGAAGGAAATAGCGAAGAACAAGCGAATCAAGTTCGTTTATATCAGAGCTACACATGGTAAGGGATATGTGGATCGACATTATCGCCGAAATATCAGACTGGCTCGTAAATATGGGTTGAAGGTGGGATCTTATCATCTGATGTCTGCCGGCTCTTCAGCAACTGCTCAGTTCCGGGATTTCCAAAAGATGGTGAAGAAGGGTGAGCAGGACTTGATTCCTGTATTGGATGTGGAGGAGAAAGGCATCCAGGGAAGATGGAAGGGACGACAGCTGCAGGATAGCATACAGGTGTTTGCTGACTTGGTGAAGAAACACTATGGCAAGTATCCTATCATCTATAGCAACGAGAGCTTCTATAATAAGGAGATGGGGGCGAAGTTCAATCGTTATTATCTCTTCATCGCCAATTATAACTCCCGACAACCCTCTATCGACGGCAGAGGAAAGTGCAATATCTGGCAGTATTCAGAAACCGGACATTTGCATGGTATTGGAGAAAGAGTCGATTTAAGCAGATTCATGAATGGTACAACCATCAAGAATTTGATGCTATAGGCATTGATGATTTCATACACATAAGCGAGTATTTGATACAATCCACGTATGGATAGCATCATTACTTGCTTATTTTTTTCTACTTTTGCACTCGGGATTTTTACCCTACTATAAGTATAGGGTTGAGTCTTGGATATTAAAAGTTGAATTTAAACATTATCAATCATGACTAAGAAATGTATTATATCTGTATTGTTCGTAGTGGCATTGGCGTTCGTCGGAAGTTCTTGCCAGAGCACGGCGCTCCACTTTGCCGTGAAGCTGGAACTTGGCTGGAATGAACCGAGTATCCGCTTTTGAATATAATCCAAGGGATGATGGTATGTTGTTTACGTTTTTTGTTAGATATCGCAAACAAAATGGGGATTTCTTTGCAGCTATGAATATTTTTTGTATCTTTGTCCCCAGATAGAAGTACTTAAAGCATATTGTAAGATGGCTGCATTGAAATTATACCCTGTGGGAATCCAAACTTTTGAGCGAATTCGAAAAGAAGATAAGCTCTATGTTGATAAGACGGAATACATTTACAGAATGACGCATTCTGGTGGATGTTATTTCTTCTTGAACCGACCACGCCGTTTCGGAAAGTCGTTGCTGATTTCTACATTCCAAAGTTATTTCGAGGGTAAGAAGGATTTGTTTAAAGGGCTTGCCATCGAAAAACTTGAGCAGGAGTGGACGGAATATCCTGTGCTGCATTTTGATATGTCGGGTGGCAAGCATCTGGAAAAGAAGGAGTTGGAAGATTATTTGGGCTATCAATTGGCTAATAAAGAGGCTACGTATGGTATTACAACACCTCAGAATGGAGCAAATAATCGTCTGACCGATTTGATTCTGACTGCTTATCGAAAGACAGGCAAGCAAGTGGTTGTGCTCATCGATGAGTATTATGCTCCTTTGTTGGATGTAGTACACGAGGATACTTCCTTGCAGGTTCTTCGCAATGTTATGCGCAATTTCTATAGTCCATTGAAAATGTGCGAACCTTATCTCCGCTTTGTCTTCTTGACCGGTATCACCAAGTTCTCGCAGATGAGCATCTTTAGTGAACTGAATAACATCACGAATGTGAGCATGCTGCCTCAGTATGCGGGAATTTGTGGTATCACCAAGGAAGAACTGGAGACCCAAATGTCCGCAGATATTGATGCTTTGGGCGAGAAGTTGGGCAAGACAAGAAAAAAGACGTTGGCGGCTCTCGGGGAATATTATGATGGTTATCATTTTGCGAGTGAATCTCCTGACGTATTCAATCCATTCAGCTTGCTCAATGCCATGACAAATGGCAATTTGGATTACTATTGGTTTGCCTCTGGAACACCTACTTACTTGATCAACATGCTCAACAAGTTCCAGGTGATGCCATCTGAGATAGGTGGCAGCGAGGCAGATAAGTCGGAATTTGATGCTCCAACCGAGAAGATGACCACCATCATGCCGTTGCTCTATCAGAGTGGCTACATCACCATCAAGGGCTATGACCCAGAGACGGAACTCTATCTCTTAGACATACCGAACAAGGAGATTCGTGTGGGTTTGTATCGTAGTCTTTTACCTTATTATATAGGTATGAATACGGTGAAGGGTACCACCACAATCGCCAAGATGTCTGCTGCCATTCGTCATAATAAGATAGATGAGGCTCTGGAAATGCTCCAGACTTATCTCGGCACGATTCCTTATTGCGACAATACGGATTATGAGGGGCATTATCAGCAGATGATGTATGTCATCTTCTCCATCCTCGACAATTATGTAGATGTAGAGGTTCACACGCCAAAGGGACGTGTCGATATGGTGCTCCGTACTGCCACCCATCTCTACCTCTTTGAATTGAAACTGAACCAAAGTGCTGATGTGGCAATGAAACAGATAGACTTGAAGGAGTATGCGAAGCGTTTCGCCCTCTGCGGTCTTCCAATCGTGAAGGTAGGCATCAACTTTGATGTGGAGACGCATACCATCAAGGATTGGAAGGTAGAAGATTAATGATAGTCTGAATGTTCTCTTCGGGCGTCACCGAGATAGGTACACCTATATTATAATAGTATTTTTCTCCAAATTCTTGCATATTCTTGCAGAAAAGTAAGCAGAAATGATAAATTTGCAGCAAAAAGCAATAATTTTTGGGAATTTATGCTTGATATTGTAGAAAAAGTCTTAACTTTGCAGCGGATTTGAGAAAATAAGCAGTTTCCGGCTATCATAAAATGAGGAATCATGAAGCTATCTGAAAATGAGGAATCATGAAGATGATAAGGAGGCAGGCTTTCTCTTCCACAGTTTACACTTATAACAACTTTATAAATTAAAAGATTCGATTATGAAAGTAGCAATTGTTGGTGCAAGTGGCGCAGTAGGACAGGAATTCCTGCGTATCCTTGCTGAGAGAAATTTCCCTATGGATGATTTGGTGTTGTTTGGTTCTGAGCGTTCTGCCGGACGAAAATACAACTTCAAGGGAAAGGACTATGAGGTCAAACTTTTGCAGCATAACGATGACTTTAAAGATGTCGATATTGCTTTCACATCTGCTGGTGGCGGCACTTCTGAGGAGTTTGCCGAGACTATCACCAAGTATGGTGCCGTGATGATTGATAACTCTAGCGCATTCCGTATGTGCGACGACGTGCCTCTGGTTGTGCCTGAGGTAAATGCTGAGGATGCTCTGAACCGCCCTCGCAACATCATCGCCAACCCTAACTGTACCACCATCATGATGGTAGTAGTGTTGAAGCCTATCGATAACTTGAGCCATATCAAGAAGATTCATATCTCTTCTTACCAGAGTGCTTCAGGTGCTGGTGCTGCTGCCATGGCTGAACTTGAGCAGCAGTATAAGGATATCCTCGAGACCGGTAAGACTGAGCATATCAATAAGTTCCCTCATCAGTTGGCATACAATGTCATTCCACAGATTGACAAGATGACTCCTAACGATTACACCAAGGAGGAGATGAAGATGTATAACGAGACCCGCAAGATTATGCACTCTGATGTTCGCACCAGTGCTACCTGTGTTCGCGTTTCTTCACTCCGTTCTCACTCAGAGAGTGTTTGGTTCGAGACAGAGAAGCCATTGGCAGTAGAGGACATCCGCAAGGCTTTGGAGGCTGCTCCAGGCGTAACTGTAAAGGATGATGCCCAGAACTACGTTTATCCAATGCCATTGGAGAGTGCCGGCAAGGACGATGTATATGTAGGTCGTATCCGCAAGGATTTGGCTGATGACAATGGTAACACATTGTGGTTGACTGGCGACCAGATTCGTAAGGGTGCTGCCCTGAACGCTGTTCAGATTGCTGAGTACTTGATTAAGGTGGGCAACGTAAAGTAAGCCATACCTTATTTATATAAAAGAATATAACAAGAGCGGATGCTTGGTAATAAAGGGCCAGGCATCCGCTTTTTGTATGTAGATAGTGAAAAGTTGATTTCCGGGTCCTGCTGGTACAAAAAGCAAGGAAAAGTTTGGCGTTCTCATTTTCTTTGCTTAACTTTGCAATCAAGTAATGGTATTTAAATATTTGAAGTATGAAATATCCTATAGGAATACAGTCGTTTGAGCAGATCATCAATGATGGTTATGTATATGTTGATAAGACAGATTTGGTTTATCAGCTTACTCTTGGCAAAATCTATTTTCTGAGTCGTCCTCGCCGATTCGGAAAGAGTCTGCTTGTTTCTACTCTTGAGAATTATTATCTGGGTAAGAAAGAGTTGTTCAAAGGCTTGAAGATTGATGCCTTGGAGAAGGAGTGGAAAACCTATCCTGTATTCCATCTGGATTTCAATGGAAAGAATTACAATGATAAAGATGCTCTGATAGAAACGCTTACTGGTTTTGTAGAAGAACAGGAGGCGCAATATGGACGTGATCCTTATCATAACTCAATAGGTGACAGGTTTGCGTATGTATTGAAGTCTGCCCATCAGCAGACGGGGCATCGTTGTGTGGTCTTGATAGATGAATACGACAAGCCTTTGCTTGATGTGATGGATTTGCCTGAGAAGATTCGTATCAACAATGTGGATATTACCTTGGAGGAGAACCACCGCAACATCCTCAAGGCTTTCTATTCTACTTTCAAACTTGCCGATGCCGACTTGCAGTTCGTATTGCTTACTGGTGTTACCAAGTTCTCGCAGATTAGTGTGTTCAGCGGTTTCAATCAGCCTAACGATATCAGTATGGATAATCAGTTTGATGCGCTATGTGGTATTACGGATGACGAATTAGAATTTTATTTCAAATCTGCGATACAAGAACTTGCTGACAACTATGGATATTCTTATGAAGAAATGCATGAGGTGCTAAGACGACAGTTTGACGGTTACCATTTTGGAAATAGATTGAAAGGAGTTTATAATCCTTTTAGCATTCTCAATACTTTTTTCAAGATGGATATCCGTGACTATTGGTTTCGCACAGGTACGCCAACTTATTTGGTTCGTCTTTTGCAAGACAGCAATGAAAACCTCAACGATTTGACAGGCAAGTATTATGACGAGAGTGAATTTGTTGACTATCGTGCAGATAAAGAGAAACCTCTTCCTATGATTTATCAGAGCGGTTATCTCACCATCAAGGGGTTCGATCGTGAAATGCGCACATATCTGCTTGATTTCCCGAACGACGAGGTGAAGAAAGGTTTTCTTACGATGACCGCCAATAGTTATCTCGCTACTAAGGAGGATGCTGGCTCATGGGTACGCAGTGCCGTTATAGCCTTAAAGCGTGGGGAGTTGGAAAAGTTCAAAACTCTCCTTACTTCTTTCCTTTCCAGTATTCCTTATACAGCAAGGCGAAAAGAGAACGAGACGGAGAAGGAACGGTATTTTACCTATACACTCTATCTTATCTTCCGCATTGCCAGCTGCTATATTACCTATATAGAGAAAGAACAAAGCTATGGTCGTCTCGACTGCTGTGTGGAAACATCAGAGCATGTCTATATCTTCGAGTTCAAACTTGATGGCTCAGCAGAGGCAGCTTTGAAGCAGATAGATGATATGGGATACGCCAAGGAGTTCTTGGCTTCGGAAAAGATAATACATAAAATTGGTGTAAATATCTCGTCGGAGACAGGAACTGTTGCTGATTGGAAAGTGGAAGAAGAGAAATGAAGAAATAATTAGAAAAAATGATTGAAAGATTCAAACTCTTGCTCCAGGAGATGAACCGGGGCATCTATGAGAAGAAGACGGAGATATCGCTCTCGCTCCTGGCTGCTCTGGCAGGTGAGAGTATCATCCTGCTGGGACCTCCGGGTGTGGCAAAGAGTATGGTGGCCAGACAGTTGAAGACGGCATTCAGGGAGGCTCAGAGCTTTGAGTATCTGATGTCTCGATTCTCTACACCCGATGAAATCTTCGGTCCGGTGAGCATTCAGAAACTGAAGACTTCGGATACTTACGAGCGTGCGGTGGAGGGTTATCTGCCTACTGCCGATGTGGTTTTCCTGGATGAAATCTGGAAGGCGGGACCTGCTATCCAGAACACGCTCCTTACGGTGATTAACGAGAAAATCTTCAGAAACGGCAATCGAGAAATGCATCTTCCTCTGAAGCTTCTCGTGGCTGCAAGCAATGAGTTGCCGGCTAAGGGAGAAGGACTGGAGGCACTCTGGGACCGATTCGTCATCAGAATAGAGAGTAGACCGATAAAACTGGAGAAGAATTTCCGGGCGATGCTCTTGGAAGTGAAGAGTGAAGAACAAAGAGCTTCTGAAGTGAAGAGTGAAGAACGAGGAGTGAAAAAACAAAGTTCGGCGGCCGAAGAAAAAGCGAATTCAAATGCTATTACTGCTGAGGAGTATGCAGAATGGACGGAGTGTATCGATAAGATTGGCGTGAAAATCGAGGTGCTCGATGCGATTTCCGCCATCCGTAAATCTCTGAGAGCCGTGAATGTGGATGAGGCTGCCGAGCGCAGAAACATCTATGTGAGTGACCGAAGATGGAAGAATATCGTCCGCCTGCTTCGCACTTCTGCCTTTATGCAGGATAGGGAAGAGGTGGATATCTGCGATTTGCTTCCTATCTACCATTGTCTGTGGCAGGAACCGGAAGAGCGGGATGCTATCCGAAACATCGTGATCCGTGCCCTCTTTTCTCCTTTTGCAGATAAACTCGTGGAGATGAAGAATGCGCTTGCTGAGGATATTAAGTATCATCGTGTACGCAGGAATCCGGAGGATGGAAGGGATTATGAGGGAGAGATAGAAAAACTTTCGGATGGCTTGAGCTCGCTGGAAAGGCAATTGGGCGAGAATCTCTTCGCATCTGCTGATGATAAGGCGGAAATATCGGCTTATCTCCGTGATTTCTATAAGGAGTTGGCATTTACCCGTCAGGATACGATGAAACTCTATGAGGTTTAATCGCCTCCTATTACATTATTATATATAGAAGAATCTAAACATGATGAATGAACAGAAAATATTGACTCCTGAGTTGGAGGCGCGTGTTCACCAGGCGGTGGATAACTTTATGCAGGGCTATGGCTGCTGCCAGTCGGTAGTGGCTGCCTTTGCCGATTTATATGGTCTTGATGATGAGATGGCGAAGCGCATTGGTGCCGGCTTCGGTGGTGGAGTAGGCAGAATGAGAATGATGTGTGGTGCTGTTTCGGGCATCGTGGTGCTCGTTGGCTTGGATTGCGGACAGACCGAGGGGGATGACCGCGAGGGCAAGTCGGCCTGCTATAAGGTGGTGCAGGATTTGCTCGCCAAATCGAAGGAGCAGAATGGTAGTATCATCTGTGCCGAAATCCTCGGTTTGAAGGGCCACGAGAAAGCGCAGTCCAGCTATGTGGCTTCAGCAAGAACGGCAGAATATTACAAGTCTCGCCCTTGCGCAGCCAAAGTAGAGAGTGCTGCAAGAATCTTCGCAGAATATCTGATGGAGAAAAAATAAGGATTTACTCCTATGAAATACCAGAATAACAAGGATTTGGCGGAGGCACAGTATTATCTGAAAATGCTGGATGATTTCTGCAAGTCGGGACAGGTGAAGATTCCTGATTCGACAGGCACCGCCATGCCTTGGAATTTGAAGGAAGACCCACTGAAGGATTATCTCATTCATCTCTTTACCCTGAAAGTAACCATAGAAGAAACTGGCGAAGAGGTGCAGAAATTCGTGCGACAGGTGGTGAACAGCAAAATCAAGAGCAAGGTGTTCTATGATAGCGTGGGAAAATTCATCGTGGAATGCGTCCATCACATGCGGTTCCAGCGCCAGCGTGCCTGGACCGAGAGTCATCGGGCAGATGATGTGCTCGATTGGGCTCCCTTCAAGCGGATGGATGAACAGGTGTGGCTCCCCTTGCTCGACCAGCTGGTACAGGAACATGCTGAAGATGGGTTTGATAAGCCTTTCTTCCTCAAGCTGATGACTGGAGACGGGGCTTCGAAACCCGAAAACTGGGAAAGGCTGGTAAGAGACTGGAAGGTCTGCATCGACCATCAGGTATTGAACAAGCTGAAGGACTTTATCTTGCTCCGTCAGAACAACTTCGAAACAGGACTGGTGCGCATGATGGACCAGATAACCCGCAACATGAAGACGAAGGGCGTTTCGGAGCAGCGAGCCGTACAAGCCTGGGAACTGATGACGAACGGATGGACGGAAACGGAGTTTGAACGCCGCTTGAACCAGGTGAAGATTCAGGATAAATACCCCGAAATCAAGGAAATTGTGGCGAAGATGGGACGAGTAGCCGATGCCAACGGCAAAGACCGGCTCACCATCGCATCGGGTGTAGAGATGAAGATGGAGCATTCTGCGGGTAGCGATATCGAGGGCATTACCGTGGGCGATGATCTCAACTCCCTTCTCCCGCTCGAACTGGCACAGTACAGCGATGAAGATATGGAGGGACTCTTTATCTATAAGTATCGCACGCGAAGACTCCAGACCTTCCGTTATAAGAGCGAAATGTCGAAACCATCCCGCAAACTGGGCTTTACCCATGCTTCCCGCAAGGGTCCGATGATCGTCTGTTTGGACACCTCAGCCAGTATGTATGGCACGCCCGAAAGGATATCCTCAACACTCATCTCTCTGCTGGAAGAAACGGCAGAAGATCTGGAGCGAGACTGCTTCCTGATAGATTTCTCCGTCAGTACCCGTGCCATCGACCTGATGGCGAAGCGCAAGGCAGAGCGCCTGAAGAGAATAGGAATCACTGTGATGGAATCAGCCGAAGCAGATGCAGCTCCGTCCGACGGAGATGGACAGGCGCATACCGGGCGAGGCATCCGGCGGCAGCCTACCACAACCCACCTTCCATTTATCGGAGGCGGAACATCGGCAAAGAAGATGATGACCCAGATGTTCGACCTTCTCGACAACGACGGACTCCATTACGTGAATGCCGATGTGCTTTGGATTACCGACTTCCTGATTTCGGATCCGCCACAGCAGCTGTTGTCGAGATTCCGGGAATACAAGGAGACGGGTACCCGATTCTACGGCATCCGTATCGTGCGTGATGATGACAAGGAGCCGAACGCCTGGAAGGAGTACTTCAATCAGATTTATACTATCCGGTATCGCCCGCTGCGAAGATATTAAAGAAGATGTTAAGGCAGAAAAGGGGTGTCAGATGATAATAGAGACATGTATGAAATGTATCAAGAACTTTATCATATGTTACATTTGGCGCAGAATTTCGGTTTTGCGCCATTTTTTTGAATTAAAAATTCCTTAAAACGCTTGGTGATACAAAATATATTTGTACCTTTGTGCTCGGAACAATGAATAATTGTCAGCCAAACAAATTAGAAAAGAATCAATAAATATAAGCAATTTATACAAAAACTTAAGTAATAAACTAAAATTATGGTAAGCAACAACATTCCACAAGTAAAGCTCGGTATTATTGCCGTTAGCCGTGACTGTTTTCCAATCGCGCTTTCTACTCAGCGCCGTGAGAACATCGTAAAAGAGTACAAGGGTGAAATTTTCAACTGCCAGACTACAGTTGAGAACGAGAAAGATATGCTCAAGGCTTTGGGCGAAGTGAAAGAGCAGGGCTGCAACGCTTTGGTTGTATTCCTCGGTAACTTCGGTCCTGAGACTCCTGAGACTTTGATTGCAAAGAACTTCGATGGTCCTTGTATGTTTGTTGCAGCTGCAGAGGGTGACGGCGACATGATCAATGGTCGTGGCGACGCTTACTGCGGTATGCTCAACTGCTCTTACAACCTCGGCATGCGCCACCTGAAGGGTTACATCCCTGAGTATCCTGTAGGTACAGCAGAGGACGTAGCTAAGATGATTCAGGACTTCGTACCAGTAGCTCGCGTTATCCTCGGTTTGAAGGGTTTGAAGATTATCACCTTCGGTCCACGTCCACAGGACTTCTTCGCTTGCAACGCTCCTATCAAGGGCTTGTACGAACTCGGTGTTGAGATTGAGGAGAACTCAGAGCTCGACCTCCTCGTAGCTTATAAGGAGCACGCGAACGATCCACGTATCGACGAGGTTTGCGCTGATATGGCCAAGGAGATGGGCGAGGGATGCTACTATCCTGACCTCAGCCGCAGAATGGCACAGTTTGAGTTGACATTGCTCGACTGGGCAGAGGCTCACAAGGGTTCTCGCCAGTATGTAGCATTCGCTGACAAGTGCTGGCCTGCATTCCCAAGCCAGTTCGGTTTCGAGCCTTGCTATGTAAACAGCCGTCTCGTTAGCCGTGGCATTCCTGTAGCTTGCGAGGTAGATATCTATGGTGCACTCTCTGAGTACATCGGTATGTGTGCTTCTGACGATACCGTTACATTGCTCGATATCAACAACTCAGTTCCTCAGTATATCTATGATGAGGACATCAAGGGCAAGTACGATTACAAGTTGACTGATACCTTCATGGGCTTCCACTGCGGTAACACTCCACAGTGCAAGATGTGCTCTAGCCGTAAGATTAAGTATCAGCTCATCCAGAACCGTTTGTTGGAGAATGGTGGTAAACCAGACTTCACCCGTGGTACTTTGGAGGGTGATATCGCAGCTTCTGACATCACATTCTACCGTCTGCAGTGCGATTCAGAGGGCAACCTCCGCAGCTACATCGCAGAGGGTGAGGTTCTCGATGTTCCTACCCGTTCATTCGGTGGTATCGGTATCTTCGCCATCAACGAGATGGGCCGCTTCTATCGTCACGTATTGATTCAGAAGGGTTATCCACACCACGGAGCCGTAGCATTCTCTCACGTAGGTAAGACCTTGTTCGAGGTATTCAAGTATCTCGGCATCAAGGATATCGCTTACAACCAGCCAGCTAGCCTGCCTTACCCAACAGAGAATCCTTGGAAGTAAATTGAGTGAAGAGAGAAGAGTGAAGAAACAAAGTTCGGCGGCCGAAGGGAAGGCCAATTCATTTGCTCTTCTTTCTGAACTGAGTTCATAAAAGATAAGGGCGATTGCTTATCCCTTGCGTAGGGAATAGCAATCGCCCTTTTTATGTTTTCCGGGAAGGTGATTACCTGATGATAATCTCCTTTACGAATGGTTTGCTTATTTCGTATTTTCCAACGCTTCCTGTTTCTGCGGAATCATCACCGAAGCCCCGATGCTGATGAGCAGTACGAGGATGATGAATACCAGCGAACTGACTGCATCAATCTCGAAGAAATCGTGGATGAGCATCTTCACACCGATGAACACCAGCAGCACACTCACACCCACCTTCAGATAGCGGAACTTATCTGCTATCGCTGCCAGCAGGAAGAAGAGGGCACGCAAGCCCAGAATGGCGAAGATATTCGAGAAGAACACCACGAACGGATCGAGCGATACCGAGAAAACGGCTGGAATGCTGTCGAAGGCGAAAATCAGGTCGCAGAACTCGATGAATACCACCGTCATCACCAGCGGACCCAGATGCAGGCGCTTCTGCATGAACTTCACTACCGGATGCTCCAAGGCATTGATTTCCTCCTTCTTGTTTCTGTTGAGGAACATCTTGGTACCGCTGTAAACCAGGAATCCTCCGAATACGATCAATATCCAGGCGAACCGGCTGATGAGCGCAGCACCCGCGAAGATGAAGACGAAGCGCAGTACGATGGCTCCCAGGATACCCCAGTTCAGTACGTGCTGGTAATCTTTCTTGTCCACTCCGAACGAGGTGAAAATCATCATCATCACGAAGAGATTATCTACCGAGAGCGTCTTCTCTATCAGATAAC
>JAJXAL010000080.1:0-18339 GCA_021628325.1 Segatella copri
TTTACCTTTCATAACTGTACTTTTATTCATTCTTTTATTGCTATAACGCAAGAATTACAGAATACCCCCATGAATGAAAGGTAAAATATAGAAAAAATCTGCAAGAAAATCATCTTTCTTGCCTCGTAAGGTCTTTAAAGCCTTGGAAATCTGATGCTCCACGGTCTTTTCCGACAGGTTGAGTTCTTCAGCTATCTCCCGATAAGTCATTCCGTCGCGCTTGCTCATCAGGAAGATTTCCCTGCATCGTTCGGGCAATAGCTCGATAGCCGTCCACAGTTCTGCCTCCCGGAAAGAACTTTCCTGTGCCTGGTCATCAGAAATCACGCCACATAAATCGGTAGGAGTAATCTCCGTATCTATCGGAGACTGGCGGCGCAACAGGTCGATGCAGGCATTGCGCACAGAGGTATATAAGAAAGCCTTGATGTTTTCCGGCATGATGCTTCTACTTATCAATTTCACAAAACAATCCTGCACCACGTCTTCAACCTCATCGATATCATGCAGATAATGAGTGGCATAAAGACATAGCGGACGATAATACTGCTGAAATATCAAGTCTATCTCTTGCATAAACTTTCTCTACCTAAACTAAACTCTTATATAACAAAATAACCCTTCAAGTCTTTGCGGATTTGAAGGGTTATTTATGACCTGTTGTCCCAGGCGGATTCGAACCACCACTGACAGAACCAAAAACTGTAGTGCTACCATTACACCATAGGACAAGCAAATCGGCTACAAAGGTAGTGGATTTTTTCTCCACTACCAAATATTTTCAATACTTTTAACGATTACTTAACGGTAATCAAGAAGTAGTTCTTCTTACCTTTCTGAACCAAAAGATACTTACCGTCAATCAGGTCATCAGCAGTTACAACCTGGTCGAAAGCAGCGAGCTTCTCCTTGTTGAGTGAAACGCCACCACCCTTAACGAGCTTGCGCATCTCGCTCTTGCTTGGGAAAATCTGCATGCCCTCCTGATTGAAGAGATCTACAGCAGTTCCACCGAGCAAGTTCTTGTCGAGGTCGTAGTGAGGTACATTGGCAAATACATCGTTCAATGTAGCCTCATCGAGCTGTGCCAAGTTCTCCTTGGTAGCCTTACCGAAGAGGATGTTGCTGGCTGCGATAGCCATATCCAAATCCTCCTGAGAATGAACCATTATGGTAACCTCCTCAGCCAGACGCTTCTGAAGTACACGGCGGCCTGGGTCCTGCTTGTGCTCCTCTACGAGAGCATCGATAGTCTCCTTGTCAAGGTCAGTGAAGATCTTGATGTACTTCTCGGCATCATCATCGCTTACGTTCAACCAGAACTGGTAGAAAGCGTAAGGAGTAGTACGGTTACGGTCCAACCAGATGTTACCGCTCTCTGTCTTACCGAACTTCTTGCCGTCTGCCTTGGTAATCAATGGGCAAGTGAGGCAGAAGCACTCTGCGTCGTTACCCAATGTACGGTGAATCAGCTCTGTACCGGTAGTCATGTTACCCCACTGGTCGTTACCACCCAACTGGAGACGAACACCATACTTCTCATACTGATAGAGGAAGTCGTAGCCCTGGAGCAACTGATAGGTGAACTCAGTGAAAGACAAGCCGTCGCGAGCCTCACCGTTCAAACGCTTCTGCACACTATCCTTCGCCATCATGTAGTTTACAGTGATATGCTTACCAACCACACGAGCGAAATCAAGGAAGGTGAAGTCCTTCATCCAGTCGTAGTTGTTCACCAACTCCGCCTTGTTAGGCTCATTGCCATCGAAGTCGAGGAACTTAGATACCTGCTTCTTGATAGCTTCCTGGTTATGATAGAGAGTCTCTGAATCGAGAAGATTGCGCTCCTGGCTCTTGCCAGAAGGGTCGCCAATCATACCCGTGGCACCGCCGACGAGGAGATAAGGCTTATGGCCACAACGCTGCAAGTGGCGCAACATCATGATACCACAAAGGTGACCGATGTGCAGAGAGTCTGCAGTAGGGTCGGTTCCGAGATAGGCAGACACCATGTGGGTGTTGAGATATTCCTCAGTACCTGGCATTATCTGCGCCAGCATACCACGCCATTTCAATTCTTCAACAAAATTTTTTGCCATAGAATATGATTTTTTATTATATTATATAATATGTATAAGGGGCCCAACAATACAGTCGGAAACTTACGGTACGGGATCATAACCCGAACCACCCCAAGGATTGCATCTTAAGATGCGCCAAACAGCCAAAGCCAGTCCCTTAAAGGGACCATGCTTCAGGATGGCTTGTCTCGCATACTCTGAGCAAGTGGGCTGAAAGCGACAAGAAGGTGGCGTATAAGGAGTAATACACTTCTGATAAAACAATATCGGCAGTATAAGAATCCATACCAACACCTTTCTCATGCCATGTGCTATCATAAAGAGAATCTTCATCATAAACTGCTCTCTTTCATGACTGTTTCAGATTGCATCTCCTTGATATTATCAACCAATCTATCCAAAAGTTTAGTCATTTTGGTTGAAACCAGCTTTGAAGGCTGCAATTGTTCTGTTTGCCAAACAAAAGCCACAAGCAATTGTTTTCCAACATAATTCTGCATACAAGTCTCCAGCTCTTGTTTTTGATAACGAAAAGCTTCACGTATCTGGCGCTTTACCCGATTGCGTTTTACTGCGTGCTTAAAATAACGCTTTGATACACTGATAAGAACTTGAACAGAAGGGGCTTGCTCATCTTTCTTGTCAACAAGAAGAAACACCATTCTCATAGGCCATGCCGTCATTGCTTTAGCACCACCTCCAAAGAGCTGTTCTATAAGTGTCAGTTTACATAGATGCTCTTTCTTTCCGAATGTTTTATTTCTGTCTGTTGACATATCTATTCTATTAAATATTTCCTATTTATTATGACGTTTCAGATAATCTGCCAAGGCACCTGTCATAGATGGAAAAGCTTTATTAGGAGCCTCCAGATCAAGGCGTAAGCCCTCATCTTCAACCGTTTTTGCTGTAGCAGGACCAAAAGCGCCAACAGCGATATTCCCTTGTTCAAAATTAGGGAAATTCTTCTTCAGAGCCTTTACACCTGTTGGGCTAAAGAAAAGCATCATATCATAATCGAAGTTCTTGATTTCCTCTTCTGAGAAATCATTGCTCACGGTACGATACATTACACATTCTGTATGATTGAGTTTTTTCTCATCAAGCAAGTTGGCAATATCATCATTATGAACACTGCTTAATGGTACCAGATATTTCTCGGTTTTATGGCGAGCCATCTGTCCCATCAACCCATCAATTTTACCTGTATCACCAAAGAACACCTTACGCTTGCGATACTGAACATACTTTTGGATGTAGAGAGCGATAGTCTCTATCACACAGAAATATTTCATATCTTCAGGAATTGTGATACGCATCTCCTTAGCTAATTTAAAGTAGTTGTCTACTGCATGACGAGATGTAAATACGACTGCAGTATAGTCAAGCAAATTTATTTTCTGCTGACGGAATTCTTTAGAAGAGAGCCCCTCTACCTTAAAGAATGGACGGAACACGCATTCTACTCCATATTGAGCCTGGATATCGAAGTAAGGAGACTTCTCACTTGCAGGTTTTGGCTGAGAAACTAAAATTTTCTTTATCATTTTGTCTTAAAAGTTTATTTTCAAATAATGACTGATTAACACAAGTCCACCCCAAAGAGCGAACAAGGGTATCACTTCAAGGGCACAAAAGTACAAAAATATTTGCAGAAACACGCCATTTCTTCTAAAAAAGATAATGTAAGCCTTCAAAAAAGCCAACAATTTAACTAATCCAAGGATAGTCAACGTGTATATCACTGCAATTTGCAATGGAAAATCGAAATACGACAAAAGCATCACCATTGGGAACAAGGCCACTCCTTGACATGATATAAGGAACAAGTATGCCTTGAGCCATTGTACATTTTTTTTCTTTTCAAAGAATACCCAACCAGAAATCACATAGAGGAACGCCTTCAACAAGAAATAGCCCCCCATACAACCAGCATATATACTGATTACCTGATATTGGTCTACGATAAACGTATCGCTGATAGATGCTTTCGAATAAATGAAATACCCGATTGCCAGCAAAAGACAGGTCTGCAACACGAAGAAGAACTGGTATCTTACTTCAGAACTGGTCTCCGTCACCTCTGTTGTACCGATGCGTGGAGTACGGAAGAAGGTTTTTGCCTGGCGTATAACAAAATGCTTAGATTTAGAGAATGCTATACAAGCCAAGAGAAAACAGACCAACAGCAATGAAGTAATAAAGCTATCACCAGCTACCGTATAGGGAACAGGATCACCTGCCACCCCTAAGCGTCCACCCTTTAATTCCGGATGAAACAGAGAATCTTTTGAAAAGAATGACTCACGATAATATTGTGGCAAACTTACATCCCTAAAACTCTTACCTGCCTTATGTCCCGGCAAGTGTAATGTATCCGGCATCTTGCTCCAATGAATCTCACTGGGCTTGATATGTGCCCTAATCATGGAGTCCTGCTGAGCTGGCGTTGCATTCTTAGGCAGCCAGCTCAACACCTCTTTGGGTGTGAGCTGGCTGCTATGTTGCCTGAGCACTTGCTGTTGCGATTCAACCTCAAGTGCGGCATCTGTCTGTATCGAATCTGCCTGTTGCACCATTCCTTAAAGTCCGAAAACTTTCTTGATTTCGTCTACCTTATCTAATTTTTCCCATGTAAAGAGTTCTACCTTCACAGTTTTAGCCTCATGATATCGGCTGGTGAAGGTTTTCTCTACTATCTCATTCTTACGTCCCATGTGTCCATATGCCGCAGTTTCCTGGAACATTGGCTGGCGCAACTTCAACTGGCGCTCGATTGCTTTAGGTCGAAGATCAAACATTTCTGCAATTTTCTTTGCAATCTCGCCGTCAGTCATATTCACATGGCTTCTGCCGTAAGTATTTACATAGATACTAACCGGTTCTGCCACACCGATAGCATAACTTACCTGAACCAACATTTCATCTGCAACGCCGGCTGCAACCATATTCTTTGCAATATAACGGGCAGCATAAGCAGCCGAACGGTCAACCTTACTGCTATCCTTACCTGAGAAGGCACCACCACCATGAGCGCCCTTACCTCCATAAGTATCTACAATGATCTTACGACCGGTAAGACCTGTATCTCCATGAGGACCACCAATCACGAACTTACCTGTAGGGTTTACGAAGTACTTGATGTCATCATTGAAGAGAGCCAACACCTTATCACTCAGGTGAGTCTTTACTCTTGGAATCAGGATATTGATTACATCCTCACGAATCTTTGCCAGCATAGCATCATCATCGTCCTCACCATTTGCCTTCTTGATAAAATCATCATGCTGGGTAGAAACTACGATGGTATCGATGCGCTGTGGGATATTATCGTCTGAGTATTCGATAGTTACCTGGCTCTTAGAGTCTGGACGGAGATAAGTCATCACCTTGCCCTCCTTGCGGATATCTGCAAGGACACGCATGATGAGCTGAGCCAAGTCAAGTGATACCGGCATATAATTTTCGGTTTCCGTTGTAGCATAACCGAACATCATACCCTGGTCGCCTGCACCCTGATTATCATCCTCCTCACGACTTACACCGCGGTTAATATCATCACTCTGTTCATGGATAGCAGTAAGCACACCACAAGAGTCGCCGTCAAACTGATATTCGCTCTTGGTATAACCGATTTTCTTGATAGTCTTGCGGGCAATGTTCTGCAAATCAACATAAACGTTAGAGCGAACCTCACCCATGATTACTACCTGACCAGTAGTACAAAAGGTTTCGATGGCGCAATGAGCGTGGTCATCGTAAGCCAAAAACTGGTCAAGCAATGCATCTGAAATCTGATCAGCCACTTTATCTGGATGTCCTTCAGAAACTGATTCTGATGAAAACAAATATGCCATATTTTCTTACTTTATTTCTATTAATTATTGATATTCATTATTTTGCGGCTGCAAAGTTACTCATATTTTTTCAGATTTTGTCATATTCCTATATAAAAAACGTCAATTCCTTGTGCTTTATCTGTTATTCGGGCATCTTTTGTCTGTTTTATCAGAATCAAGCACTTGGTTTTCTTCACTATATTTGATATTTCGAGGATGATGTTCCAAGATAGCTCTGCGCAAATCTGAAGTTTCAAGATGAGTATAAATCTCTGTGGTTCCAATATCTTCATGCCCCAGCAAGGCCTGAATTACTCTCAGATCGGCTCCACCTTTCAACAAGGCTGTAGCAAAACTATGGCGTAAAGTATGAGGAGAAATGGTTTTCTTGATTCCTGCATCATAAGCCGCATTTTTTATCATGATAAGTATCATATTACGTGTGAGATGAGCACCTCTACGATTCAAGAAGACATAGTCTTCCTCACCTGGCTTGATTGTCATCAGATTCCGGTCTATATACCAAAGATTGATTTCTTTCAGAGCCTTACCAGAAATAGGAACGATGCGTTCCTTGTTACCTTTACCTATGACCCTAATAAACTTTTCTTCTTCAAACACATCGCTTTTCTTTAGATTCACAAGTTCCGAAACACGAAGGCCACAGGAGAACAGGGTTTCTATAATCGCCTTATTACGCTGTCCCTCCCATTTTTCCAAATCGATAGCCGCTTCAAGCATGTCAACCTCTTCTACAGATAAATACTCCGGCAAATGCTTTCCTATTTGGGGAGAAACCAATAATTCGGTCGGATCGTCTTTTATATAATCATCAAGCACCAGATACCGGTAGAAAGAACGGATTCCGCTCAAAATCCGAGCTTGTGAACGAGCAGAAACACCACGATCATGCAAACTTGCAGAAAAATTCTCCAAGTCTTCCAATTTCATTTCTGTCAGCACCAAATTGTTCTTATCAGCATACTCCAAGAGAAAATTCAAGTCATGGTAATAGGCATCCAACGTATTTTTGGAGAAATTACGCCCCAACTTGAGGTATCTCATATAGTTCTTTATAATTTCATTCCTCATTTTTTGTCAGTTTCCTTAATTTATTGTATCTTTGCATCGTCTTTGCATAAGACAGGAGAATACAAAAGATCTCTGCCGCAAAGATACGAAAAAAATATGGATTACGATTAAAAATCAAGTAAATATGAAGATACAAATTATTAATGGTCCAAACTTGAACCTTCTTGGTGTAAGAGAACCGGGTATTTATGGTAGCAATTCTTTCGAGAGTTATCTGCCTAAGCTGAAAGCGAAATTCCCTGATATTGAGATAGAGTACTTTCAGAGCAACATTGAAGGCGAGTTAATCAACAAACTGCAGGAAGTAGGTTTTTCCTATGATGGTGTAGTACTCAATGCTGGCGCCTATACTCATACCAGCATCGCCTTGCAGGATTGTATTCGCAGTTTGAAATGCCCTTGCGTTGAAGTACACATCTCTAATGTGCATAAACGTGAAGAGTTCCGCCATCATTCATATATTTCCTGTGCTTGTCTGGGCGTAATCTGTGGTTTCGGTCTGGCTTCTTACGAACTTGCCATTTCAGGAATCTTAGCACAGAAAGAAACAGAAGAGTAAGATTTCCGTTACTCTAAATCCATCAGATTATGACAGAGACTGAACTCATAGACAAATATATCTGCCAGCATATAGAGCCTGAAGGCGATTATCTGTATCGTCTTTACCGCGCCACCAATATACATACTATCCATGGACGTATGGCTAGCGGCCATATTCAGGGCAGACTTCTCAAGATGCTTGTAGAGATGATTCGCCCGAAGAATATTCTGGAAGTAGGCACATTTAGTGGCTATAGTGCTATCTGCCTGGCACAGGGATTGCAGGAAGGTGGAAAACTCTACACTTTCGAAATCAATGATGAGATGGAAGATTTTACCCGTCCCTGGATAGAAGGTTCGAATGTTGCCGACAAGATTGACTTCCGCATCGGTGATGCCAACATAGAAGCGCCCCAGCTAGGCGTAAAATTCGATATGGCTTTTGTTGATGGCGATAAGCGTACCTATATAGAAACGTATGAAATGGTTATGAGCATCCTGAACCCTGGAGGCTACATCCTTGCAGACAATACTCTTTGGGATGGTCACGTCATTGATCCTGCCTACGACCGAGACCACCAGACTCAAGGCATTCGGGCTTTCAATGATTTAATAGCAAGAGATCCTAGAGTAGAGGTTGTTATCTTACCGCTACGCGATGGTCTTACACTCATCAGGAAAAAATAAAAAATCAATTAGAATAAGAAATGGCATGAATCCCCCATGAAAGATTCATGCCATTTCTTTTAGTATATGCACCCAAGTATAAGAAATTCTGTAGGTTTTAACTCAACAGCCTTTTACTCAGCGCTCTTACAGGATACCATACAGCAAGCCAACCTACAGCAATTACAGTAACGAAGATAATGGCAACATCTGAGTAATGGACACTTACCGGATAAGCATCAACAATAAAGGAGCCTTCAGAATCTCCCAGACGTACAAATCCATATTGCTGCTGCAAAAAGCAGAGGAGCAAGCCCAATCCAATACCGATAACAGCACCTATCACAGCTATCATTCTACCTTCAAAAAGAAATACTCTGGTAATCTGCTTATCGTTAGCTCCAAGATTACGAAGAGTCACTACATCATTTTTCTTATCAATAATAAGCATAGAAAGCGACCCGATGATATTAAAACATGCAACAACTAAGATAAAGGTCAGGAAGATATAAGCAATCATCTTCTCTATCGACATAATTTTAAATGTATCTTCCTGTTGTTCAAATCTGTCAAGCACTTTATATTTATTACCGGCTATCTGCTGCATCTCAGCCTTTACAGCATCCAGATTGCTACCCGGTTTCAAGCGTAATTCCAAATCAGAGAGCATACCTTGCTGACCAAAGAGATTACGGGCAAATGAGATAGAAGTGATGATGTAGTTTTTATCATACTTAGCCTGTTTAACGGCAAAAAGTACGCCAGGAGAGTTGAGCGAGTCAACAACAAAGCCATCACCTGGGTTAGTCATATCCAGCTGTCCTTCCTTTTTAGGAGCATAGATTTTCAGGAAACCATCCCATTGTGCTCCTATGCCTAAATTCTGGGCAAGACGGATACCTACTGTTCCATATTCCAGATTGGCAGCATGCAAGGAGAAAGAGCCATCACCATATAAAATATCTGTAATATGAGAAAGTTCTGCAAAATTATCATCTACACCCTTGATTTTCACCATAGCCTGATGATCATTATAGATTGCAAGAGCTTGATCTTCTACGGTTTCTGTTGCAACATCTACCTGCGGCAAAAGACGAATCTTAGTAAGAATAGGATCATCTGCAGGTGCAGTCTTTCCCTCAACAGGCACAACCTTGAGTTGTGGATCAAAACTCGTAAAGAGTGAAGCTACCAGGTCATGGAAGCCGTTAAAAACACTCAGAACGATGACCAGAGCCATCGTAGCTACCGCCACTCCTATTACAGAAATAGAACTGATGACGTTGATGACGTGCGTACTCTTCTTAGAGAAAAGATACCTGCGAGCTATAAAGAATGGGAAATTCATAATTCTATCTTACCTTATTTATATAACAGTATAGGGAGTCAAGAATTGCCGTCTTAACTCCCTTGTCTTTTTACTTCTTTACTCTTTTACTTTTTCAAGAGTTCATCAATGTGCTCCAAATAATCGAGACTATCATCAAGGAAGAAACGGAGTTCAGGAATAATACGTAACTGGTTTCTCACTTTTTTACCCAAGTCGAAACGGATCGTCTTCTCATTTGCATTGATATTCTTCAAAATCTCCTCTCCTTTTTCAGAAGGGAACACACTCAAGTAAGCTGTACAGATACTGAGATCTGGACTTACTCTAACCTTTGTAACACTTACCATCACACCATGCATCATGCGGGTTTGTGACTGGAAAATAAGACTCAACTCCTTCTGGAGAAGTCTTGATATACGGTTTTGTCTTGTTTCTTGCATAACTATTAACTATAAATTATTAACTATAAACTATTCAAGATCTACATGTGTAACCTCCACCTGTTCATGAAGGAAAATCTGTGCAGATTCCTTGAATTTATCCTCACTCTCTGTTGTGAGATATCGGCAAGAGCCTGTTTTGGTTATCATCTGTTCCATCTGCGGATGGCGCTTCAGATAATCTTTCAGACTGTTTGCTACATATTGTCCTTGCGGAACCACTCTTACGCCATCAGGAAGATTCTTCACAATGCTGCTCATAAGAAGCGGATAATGCGTGCAACCCAAAATAATGGTATCAATATCAGCGTCCTTCAGCATCAGCTGGTCGATGCGTTTCTTTACGAAATAATCAGCTCCCGGACTATCTGCTTCATTGGCTTCCACGATGGCAGCCCAAAGCGGACAAGCCACGCCACTCACCTGAATCTCTGGCCAAAGTTTCGAAATTTCCATATTATAACTTTGGCTTTTAATAGTACCTTCTGTAGCCAGAAGTCCCACGTGATTACTCTTGGTAATAGTACCAATTACTTCGGCAGTAGGGCGGATAATACCCAGAACTCTTCTGGTGGGATCCAACTCAGGAATATCGCGCTGCTGCAAAGAACGTAGTGCCTTAGCCGAAGCCGTATTACATCCCAGGATAACGAGATGACACCCCATAGAGAAAAGTTTAAGCACAGCCTGGCGTGTGAACTTATAAACCACCTCAAACGAACGCGAGCCATAAGGAGCACGAGCGTTATCACCCAAGTACATATAATCATACTGAGGCATCGTCTGGCGCAACCCATGCAGGATGGTCAGTCCGCCATAACCAGAATCAAAGACACCGATTGGTCCGGGATTAGAAGGCAACATCATTTTAAAGTCTCCTCCAGCAAAGCTGTAATATCCTCCCCCATCTCTTCGTTGAGATAAGGAGCTGCATTATTGTCTGTATTGAGGATAAAGGCAAAGCCCTTCTGCTTGCCAATCTTTTTGGCTTCCTCGTTTATTTTTGCTTTGAGCGGAGCATAAGCATCATTCTCTGCTTGCTGCAAAAGGCGGGTAGCCTCAGCCTTGAAGGCAATATTCTTCTCCATCAATTCACGCAATTCAGCCTGACGTTTCTCCAGAATTGTCTTGGCATAAGTGCGCTGTCCATCAAGAAATTCCTCATACTTAGCATTAAACTCTGTTTCTACACGCTTCGTTTCTGCATCGTATTTCTCACGGAGTTCATCCATATTATGCTTGGCTATAGCGTAACCAGGCATAGTATGAAAAACCTTATCAAAACTAAAGTAGCCAAAATGCAAAGGAGCAGATACAGCAATCTGTTGTTGCTGAACCTTTGCTGCAGGCGTTGTATGCTGGGCTGAAACAGTCAAAGAGATGAGAGCAAAAGCCAGAAATAAGAGATTCTTTTTCATGATGAGTGATACCGTTTATGATGAATACCTTATAAATACCTCGTTATTGAAAATGAGAAATAAGGGCAAGCACTTCTGCCTGCCCTCAATTTATATTCTTTTTATTTGCCTTGATTACTTAATCTTAGCCTGTACTTCCTTAGTAACGTCTACTACGTTAGTACCAGTATATACAGCTGCACCATCCTCGAAGATGAAGGTGTAGTTGCCTGCCTTACCTACAGCCTCGATAGCTGTACGTACCTTTGCTACGATAGGCTGCATGAGTTCGCTGCTCTTCTTCTGCAACTCCTGCTGACCATCCTGGTAAGCCTGCTGAATTTTCTGCTGAAGAGTCTGCAACTCAGTTTCCTTCTGCTGCTTTGCTGTAGCGTTCATTGTGCTGGCACCCTTCTGATACTCGTCAGCCTTACGCTGGAACTCATCCTGCATAGACTTCAAGTCATTCTCCTTCTGCTTCTGGAGAGCTTCCATCTCGCCATTAGCCTTAGCTACATCTGGCAAAGACTGCATAATCTGCTGAGTATTTACTTTACCAAACTTCTGAGCCATCATAGTCATTGGTGCACAGAGCATCAACATTAAAATAAGCTTTTTCATTGTTCTATTCTTTTTAATTATTAATTTCTAAATGATGTTTTCATGCTGCCAACCATTGGCACATGTACTTATCGGCTGCAAATATACAATTATTATTTGGAATAACCTAATTTTTGGAGCACTTCGTTGCTAATATCTATCTTAGGAGAGCCAAAGATGATGCCGCTGTTGCTAGCCCTATCAAGAACAAGCGAATATCCGCGCAGGTCAGAAATCTCTTTTACGGCTGTATAAATCTCTTCCTGAATAGGTCCCATCAAGGCCTCACGCATCTTATAAAGGTCGCCTTCTGCACCAAAATATTTTTTCTTCAAATCGCTAGCCTCCTTCTCTTTCTGCATGATGGCATCCTGCTTAGCCTTCTTCTGCTCCTGAGAAAGGAACACTACCTCGTTCTGATAGTTCTTATACATGGTGCTTGCCTCTGTATTAAGAGCTTCTACCTCAGCCTGCCATTTGCGGCTTACCTGATTCAGCTGCTCGTTGGCACGCTCATAAGCGGGTACATTCTTCAAGATGTACTCCATATCTATCAATGCATATTTCTGTGCATGTGCTGAGATGGCTGCAACAGCCATCATCAGCATCAATACTATTTTCTTCATAAAACCCATTTTTAGAATTCCTGACCTAAGATGAAGTGGAACTGACTTCCACCCTTCTTATATGAGCTACCATTCCATACGGTATCGAAACCGTAAGCCCAGTCAATACCCATCAGACCAACCATAGGCAAGAAGATACGTACACCGACACCGGCACTACGCTTCATGCTGAATGGGTTGAACTTCTTGGTTTCATACCAGGCGTTACCAGCCTCGACGAAGGTCAAACCATAAATAGTGGTGTTACCTAAGAGGAATGGATAGCGAAGCTCCAATGAGAAGCGGTCGTATGCATAAGCATAGTAACCGGTTGTAGGACTGTAAGATACAGAACCATTCTCATAACCGCGGAGTCCGATTGTTTCCTCACCATAATATGATGAGTATCCACTCATACCATCACCACCCACATAGTAGGTCTCGAACGGACTCTTCTTATACTTATTATAAGAACCGAGCAAACCGAGTTCTACACGGGTCATCAATACGAAGCACTTCTGACCCTCTGTGAGTGCAGTATAAGTCTTTGCCTTGAACTTCCACTTATGGTATTCAATCCATCTGTACTTCTCCTGCTGCTCAGCAGAATAGGTTGGCGACTTAGAATCGTTGGCAAGATTCTTGTAGTCCTTGTTGTCGAACGCACTCCATGGTGGAGTAAGGTTGACACTTGCCTCAACCTCAGAACCACGACGTGGGAAGAGTTGGTTATCGGTTGATGTTCGGTTCAATGCGATGGTCAAGTTCAAGTTGTTCGCATTACCGTTGGTCATCAACATATAGCTCCAGTTCTTCATCATGTAGCGCTGGTAAGCCAACTGTACAGACAAGGTGAAGTAATCATCCGGCCAACGGAGGCGCTTACCCCAACCGAGGCTTACACCCACCATCTGGATATACTTGTCTGGATCGTAATAATTCTCGTAGTTGTTATAGTAACTAGAACCATAGCCATATAAGTAACTCTGATAGTTGTACATGGCTGCACTATTGTAATAGTTGCTTGACACGTCGGTACTCTTACTGTAGTATGCACCTACACTGAACTGGATAGGGCGCTTGCCGCCAAACCAGTTGGTAGAGTAGCTTACGTTATAGCTCTGGTAGTAGGTACCATTGGTCTGTGCACCGATACTCAGCACCTCACCATCACCGATAGGCATGATACCACGATGTTCCTTGTTCTTGTTGAAGAGGTTTGCCATAGAGAAGTTGTTGAGCTTCAAGCCCACACGTCCGATGACACCCGTCTGACCCCAACCGAGTGAGAACTCAATCTGGTCGTTACTCTTCTGCTCCAGGTTCCAGTTTACATCAACCGTACCATCTTCAGGATTAGGTTTTACATCCGGGCTAACCTTCTCAGGATCAAAGTGTCCCATAGAAGCAAGCTCACGAGCCGAACGCATCAGAGCATCCTTAGAGAAAAGGTCGCCTGGCTTGGTACGAAGTTCACGACGCACTACGTTTTCGTAAAGACGGGTATTACCATTGATACGTACATGGCTCAGATAAGCCTGAGGTCCCTCTGTTACGCGCATCTCCAAATCGATAGAATCGCCATCAATATTGATTTCAGTCGGTTCGATACGAGAGAACACATAACCATTATTATAGTAGAGGTTAGAAACAGCATCGTCATCTTCATTCAGGCGCTTACCCAATATTTTCTGGTTATATACATCGCCCTTCTTCATACCGAGCAATGCTTCGAGATAAGCTGAAGAGTAAACGGTATTACCTGCCCAGGAGATGTTGCGGATAAAGTATTTCTTACCTTCATCTACCTTGATGTAGATATTAACGTGCTTCTCATCGAAGTTGCTCACGCTATCTTCCAGAATCTGAGCATCACGGAAACCATACTCATTATATTTGTCGATGAGTTTCTGCTTATCTTCCTTCCAACGCTCAGGAGTAAACTTCTTCGATTTGAAGAAAGAAGCAAACTTACCAGCCTCATGAGTCTTGGCAAAAGCACCCTTTGAGAAGAATCCACCCTTAATCTTGCGGTCAGAAAGCTGTTCGTTTCCATCGATAGTTATCTGATGAACCTTGATTTTCTCTTTCTTGTCAACAACAACATCCAGGATTACCTGTCCCTTGTTGGCAATATCATCGCGCTGGTTAATCTGGATATCAGCGTTCTTGAAACCCTTATCATCGAAATACTTCTTAGCGAGAATCTTGGCACGGTCGAGCATATTCGGAGTTACCTGAGTGCCCTTTACCATACCCAACTTCTGCTCCATATCTTCACGCTCACTCTTCTTCAGACCAACATAGTTGATATTAGAGATACGTGGACGAACCGCAAGATAGATATGGAGATAAAGTTTCTCACCTACGATAGAGTCGGCAGCGATAGCCACCTTTGAGAAGAGTCCATGTTTCCAGTAGCGCTTTACGGCATTGGTAATCTCATCGCCAGGCACGGTAATCTCATCGCCCACACTGAGGCCGGAGATTCCTGTGAGAACATAGTCTTCATAGCCTTCAACACCCGAAACGTTGATACCACCAATCTTAAGGGTACGAGGTGTACCAGCATACGAGATATCAGGGTTCACGATTTTATCTTGTGCCTGAATCTGCATGCATGCCATTACGCCGAACAGCAGGATGAAAATCTTTTTAAATCTATTCATTTATACCTTATTATATATAATATGATTTTTCTATGCTTGTATGAGGTTTGCTTATTTCTCCTCCTCTTCCACCTGTGCCTCGGTTTTTCCAAATCGACGTTGGCGGTTCTGATAACTTGCTATTGCCTTGTGCAGATCTTCTTCATTGAAGTCTGGCCAGAAGGTATCGCAGAAGTACAACTCAGAATAAGCTATCTGCCAAAGTAGATAGTTGCTGATACGGAGTTCACCTCCTGTACGTATCAGGAGTTCCGGATCTGGCATGAAACTGGTCTCAAGATGCTTCTCGAAGTTCTCCTCTGTCAGTTTATCCTCTATCTGCTCGTAGGTTGAACCAGACTCCAATGCTTCTTTTACCATTTTCTTAGTAGCATTCAGGATTTCCCAACGTGAAGAATAGCTCAATGCCACTACCATAGTCATAGCATCGTTCTTCGCAGTATGGTCCATGGTCTCCTGAAGCTTGTCCTGCACCTGTTGTGGCAAGCGTTTCAAATCGCCTATCACACGGAAGCGGACATTATTCTTCATGAAGATTTCATCTTCGAGCGATGTCAGTACCAGTCCCATCAAGGCAGCAACCTCATCGGCAGGACGGTTCCAATTCTCGGTAGAGAATGTATAGAGGGTGAGATATTTCACACCCAACCGGGTACACTCCGATGTAATACGACGCACAGTATCTACTCCAGCCTGATGGCCGTAGCTACGCTCCTTGCCCCGTTCTGTTGCCCAGCGACCATTGCCATCCATAATGATAGCGATGTGCTCAGGAATCCTGTTCATATCTAAGTTGTCCATCATTCTTCTTTATTACAAGTTTTACATTTTGCACTGAAACTATAGGTTACCGAAACGGCTATGGTAGAATAGCAGTCGGAATTCTTGAAAATACCACTGCTCTTTACCCAGTAAGGGTCTTTCACACCATCCAGTTCATCGCTGAGCGAGAAATGGAAAGTCCAGGCCAGTCCCAAGTTCAACCTTTCGTTTACTTTATATTTTGCGCCGATGCCTAAAGGCACGTTGGCTGTAAATACATTTTTTTCGTTACCTTTTACATAGGTTGCTCCCAAGCCACCCAGTATATAAGGAACCAAGCGTTGTGCTCCACGATAGTCTCTGCCTGTTCCATAAGGCCAGAAGTTGTACTCAAACACCAGATTCATATCAACCAGCGTAGAATTGAAGGTATAGGGATTCTCCGCATAATCAGGATAGAAAGTATCCACATTAGCCGAAGAACCTTTTATCTTTCCAAAGCCCACGCTCAGTTTCAAATCCTTGTAGGGGTCGAAATTGTATCTTCCCACCAGGAAACCGGCAGGTTGCATGTCGCCAAGCACATTTCCGTTAAAGTCGCCTTCATAGGTCATCACCCCCACACCGGCACCTATCTCCATGCGATATTGCGGATCGTCCTGTGCACGAACCGCAATACAGCCCAAAGTTAAGAAGGCAAGCAGGATGATTAATCTTCCTTGCTCCAGCCATCTATATTGAAACGTCCTCTCCATACGTATCCGTTTCTGATAATCCAATAATAATGTTGCTTGTCACGGCAGAAAGCAAAACGACCTTCAGTAGCAAACTTAGCAGGCAGAACAACCATCGCATCCTGCTTCCAAGTCAATCCGGCATCCTGGCTCTTATACCATTTGCCGTTACTGCCTAAAGCAACGAAGCCTGTATCGGCAGCACAGGTAATTACCTGATCCAGCCAAGGCATCTTTCCACTTTTATTTTTTTCGATTTCCAGATAGTTCCACTGTCCGTCTTCATTTGCATAGTCAACCGTGCGCAACCATGTGGTAGCAACCGTATCTTTCAAAGCCTTGTCGCGAGTACCCAGCAGCATTACGTTCTCTACATCCTTAGCAGAGAGTACGCCAGCCACATTCATTGAGATATTCTGTGTTGGCAAATAGGCTTTATCTTTATCAAGTTTCTCCTGCTCCCAGCTGACACCCTTATCTTTTGAAACAGAGATACCTGCAGCAGTATATGCATAGAGATACTTGCAGCTTGCACCAATGAGCTGCTTGATATCTGCATTATCAGAAACCACTGCCCATGTTGCTGCATCGGCAGAAGCATAAACCTTGCCGCCATCTGAAATATAGAGTTTGCCATCCAACGCTACTGCACTCTGATAAGCGTCACTACTTAAGCTTACGTCCATCATAATAGAGGACCAGGCGCTGCCATCATTGATGGCTGACTTCAGCACCTCAGTACCATCGGCAGTCTTGCCGAATACATAGATATCATCACCACAAGCTACAGCCTTCAAATCAGAGAAAGCTGCCAACTGACCGTTGTTCTGAGCCAGCTCATGCCACTTAAACTCATAAGGCAACTCCTTATGTACGTTTACGGTAACCTTATACTCGGCATAGACAGAGTAGTCGCTACTGTAAACTCTAATAAGGCGAGGCTTTGAGAAGTTGATGGAATCAGAGTTTGAGTAGTAACCTGCGACAGAATCAGTCTTGTTGATATCCATCAGGAGAATAGGGCTGCTATTCTTGCTGCTGATAGTAGCCAATATGGCAGTATCCCTCACCCCACAAGGCAAGGAATCTACATTATAAATCAAGCGTTGTGCCTGATCTATGTAAAATTTATAGTCAGAGCCCGTCACATTAGCCTTGAGCAAGGTATCTTTACCTGCCGTCGTTTTGGTATATCTGTCAAGACTACCCAACGAGAAAGCCGTGATGGCTGTATCATGTGTATATTCTACTGTTGTTTCATCGCTGCTCAAGCAAGAAGAGAGCGAGAGCGTAGCTGTAATCAGCGCTATGAAAGCAAAAAACTTCCTTTTCATTCTATCCTATTTTATTTTTAGCTGCAAATTTACTGAGAATTCTTTAAAAACTCGACCTTTTCTCCTTATTATTATGCAAATTATTCATTTTTAGGCGCATTTTTTAAGTTTTTTAGTGATTTCGAGGCGTAAAAACGAAGAAATCCCGCTTCTTTTGCAAGAAACGGGATTCCATATTTAGTATAAATTCGAAATGTCGAATTAGAGCTGTGGACCAGCAGCAACGAGAGCCTTACCAGCCTCGTTTGTC
>JAJXAL010000228.1:0-2162 GCA_021628325.1 Segatella copri
CTTCTTGATGTAATCCATATCCACGGTATCCAGTTTCAGGATGTTGTTATCCACGAGCATCAGCGCCTCTCTCACTTCCTCCTTATATATATAGGTGGCGTTGCTGAGTACGGATACTTGTGCTTCAGGGAAATATTTCTTGCAGAGTTCCATCGTATCTTCCACGATTCCCTTAAAGTCTGGGTGTCCCGTAGGTTCACCGTTTCCTGCGAAGGTAATGTCGTCCAAAGGCTGGTTGTTGTCGTGGCGCTCTTTCAGAACTTTCTCCAATCCTTCTCTTACCTCCTCGCGGGTAGGGCGCTTCTTCTTAGGACGGAAGTCGGCGTTGAATCCGCATTCGCAATAAACGCAGTCGAATGAGCAGACCTTGCCATCAGATGGCATGAGGTTGATGCCCAATGAAACACCCAGACGGCGAGAGTTTACCGGACCGAATATCGGTGATGGATAAATAATCGTTGACATAATCTTATTCTCCTTTATCTAATCTATTCTTTATTTTATCTTGGTAATACCTATTTTTATACCAATCTTATTTACTTGTTCGTAATTTGGTGGGCAAAAGTACTAAAAAATGTTGGAATGAACAAATAAATCAACTGAAAATCGATTTATCCTTACCATTTGTCTTCTATCTCCGATAGATTGTGTACTTTTGCATTCAAATCCGGGGAGAATCTTGGTGATTTCGATTCGGATTTAAAGGAAAAAACAAAAAAGTTGATGTTTTGCTTAGTTTTTCGCTTGACTCAACTGTATAGATAGTATATGAACAGGAAAAAGGACATAGAACAGTTATTCCGTCAGCATTACGCGAAGATGTACAATCTGGCCAGATGCATTCTTTCGGATGATGACGAGAGCAAGGATGTGGTGAGTGAAGTATTCGCCCAGATTCTTGCCGATGATGTGGTTCTGGTGCCTGGGAGTGAGGAAGGTTATCTGATGCGGAGCGTACGCAACCGCTGTCTCAACCTGATAGCTCATAAGAGCGTGAAGGAAAGGGTGGCGAAGCTGCTGCTGGATGATGCCGACGTGATTCTCTCGGAAGAGACCGACGAGCGACTCGATCGGCTTATGCTTCTCATCGAAGACCTGGAACCGCCTATCCGGCAACTTATTTTCCGTCTGCGCTATCTTCAGGAGAAATCTTATCAGGAGGTGGCTGATGAAGTGGGAGTGAGCAAGGTGACGGTGTTCAATCATCTCTCGAAGGCGATGGACTGGATTAAGAAACAATTTAAATGAGCAAGACAATGACAAACATGAGTAAAGAAGAAAAGCAGATGATGCTCTTTGACATGCAGGAGCATCCCGAGAAATATACCGACGAGCAGGTGGAGCGCCTGCTTGCCGATGAGGAAGTGAAGGTGTTCTTCCATGAACTGGCGATGGCGAGAATGGCTGGCAAGAAAGCCAATCCGAAGGAGGTGGATGTGGATGAGGCTTGGAAGGAGTTTGTTCAGGCACATCACGAGGATAAGATGGAGATAGATGCCGGCAAATCTAAGGGCGCTTATCGCAACCGGATGAAGATTGCCGCATCCATCGTCGGCATCATCTTTCTTTCGGGGGTAGCTTTGGCTGCGATTCACAATGGCTGGTTGGGATTCCCGGCTTCTGATCAGACTGCGGATAACAAGGCTGCGACAGAACAGAAGGCAACACCCCAGGCGCTGCCGAATGACAGTCTTCGTGCTGCAACAGCAGAGAAGAAGGATTCGCTTGATATGAAACCCGTGGTGTTTGATGATGCCGAATTGGGAACCATTCTGGCTCAGTTATCCGGTTTCTATCATGTCAAGGTGGAGTATGTGGATGCCGGTGCCCAGCACATCCGTCTCTTCTTCAACTGGAACAAGACGAAGACTTTGGAGCAGAACCTTGAGATTTTGAATGCTTTCGACCGCATACAGATAGAGTATATTGACGGTACATTGATGGTGAAATAAGATAGGAGGAAATGTTTATGAGAGATTTTTGGAAACCAATGCCCGTTAGCGGCAAGCTTATCAGAGAGCTTCTGCTTCTCTTCCTGTTGCTTTGGGTTCAGCAGTCTTATGCCCAGCGCATTACCCGACAATATAATAATGTGTCGTTCTCTGCGGCGTTGAAGGATTTGAATGCCCGCCAGCATAAGTACACCATCAACTTTGTGTATG
>JAJXAL010000081.1:0-18266 GCA_021628325.1 Segatella copri
TATAATAGTTGGTAGAAATGCCGCCACCGAGAGAGAGTGATGGCAGCAATCTGCCCTTTGCTATCTTGTAATCATACCGTGCCCGCTCCACTTCGTATTCTGCCGACTTTAAATCGGGAGAGATATTCTGGAAACCCTGGTAAATGGCTTCGGAATTTGTATAAGAAGCTGAAACCTCTTTATTTTCTGCCTTTAGCTTCAGTTTCCGCTCTTCAGCTATCTGAATTTTCAGTTCTTCATCCACCGGAAAATTCATCGCGGATTTCAAGGCGAGCAGACTCTGTTTTGCCACATTCTCCTGATGCGTAAGATTGTATTCATCTTCTGCCACCTGCGATTCCATCTGCACCACATCCGGGCGCCCCTTCTCGCCCAGTTCATACAGGCGCTTCATCTTAGCCAGCATCCGTTTGCTTTCGTTCAGTTTCTCGCTTGCTATCCGAATGCTTGCCTCAGCATAGGCAGCATCCACATATTTCTGCATCACGTCGATGGCTCTATCGTCCTGAATCTTCTGCATCGCCGTGGCAGAATAATCCCGGCTCAACTTAGCCTGCTTCAAGGCGTTGATGGTGGCGAAACCATCGAAGACATTCAGTTCGGCATAAAGCTGATAGTAGTTGTTGAATGTCGTTACATTATTATAAGTATTGGTTTCCGGGTCGATGTTTCGTCCCCAGGCGTACTGTCCCTGCACGCCACCCGTAACGGTAGGCAGGAATCCAGCCACAGCATGCTGGTAATCCTGCTTGCGCTGGCGGGCGTTTACCACCTCCCGCTTCACTTCCGTGGCGTGCTCCACGGCGTATTTCATGCAGTCGTCAAGGCTCCAGCTCTGTGCCGAGACGCCAGCCGTCCAGACCAGCCATCCTATCAATATTCCTATTCTTTTCATAATCTTCTTCATTTTGGCATGATAAGGACAAGAGCCGTGCCAAAACAGCATTTCTCCTGATAATCAAACCATTAAATAAAAACTCTCATTAAACAAACTGTCCAACAATTAGACACCACCGTCTAATTGTTGGACAGAAACCGCAGCTTAAAGCTGATCATTCATCGCATCCACCACTTGTCCATCAAACAGATTGATGATGCGACTGGCGTAGGTAGCATCGTGCTTGGAGTGCGTCACCATCACGATGGTGGTTCCCTCCTCGTTCAGCTCGCTGAGCAACTGCATCACCTCCATACCATTCTTGGAATCGAGGTTACCCGTAGGCTCATCGGCAAGGATGATGCTAGGCTTGCCCACCACGGCACGGGCGATGGCAACCCTCTGCTGCTGACCGCCCGAAAGCTGATGAGGATAATGCTTGGCACGATGACTGAGCTTTACCTTGCGCAGGATGTCGAGCACTCGCTCCTTGCGTTCCGCCTTGCCAATGCCTAGATATTTGAGCTGCAGGTCGATGTTCTCCTCTACCGTCAACTCATCTATCAGATTGAAATTCTGAAAGACGAAACCGATGCGACCCTTACGATAAGCCGTGCGCTCACGCTCCTTGAGATGTCCTACCTCCTCATCGCCCAGCCAATATTTTCCTTCCGTAGGCGTATCGAGCAAGCCGAGGATGTTGAGCAAGGTTGACTTGCCACATCCCGAAGGTCCCATGATGGCTACAAACTCGCCATCCTCTACATTGATGTTCACGCCGTTCAGGGCGATGGTCTCTATCTCTTCTGTACGAAATATTCTCGTTAAATTCTCTGTCCGTATCATCTTGATTTAATGTTTAATGTGTAGTGTTTAATGTTTACTTAGCTCATCATGCTATTCCATCTTGATGCTGTCTATCGGATTCTCCAAGGCAGTGCGCAGGGTATAGCTGAAGACGGATACCAGGGCTAATACCAAGGTGAAGATGGCTCCTGCCACCAATGCCCACCATGGGAAATCGATGCGGAATTTGAAACCTATCAAGTATTCCTGCATCAGCTTGACACACAATGGGATGGCGATGACCACAGCCACACACGATGTGATGAGGAATCGCTTGGACAGTTGCCATGCCGCATCAGCCACCGAGGCTCCCATCACCTTGCGCAGGGCTATCTGGCGGCGCTGCTGATTGCCATAATATACCGACATGCCAAACAAGCCGAGGGCGGAAATCAAGATGGAGATGCCCATGAAGGTGATGATGAGCACCATCATGTTGTGCTTCTCCTTGAGAGCATCCGCCAAGGTGTCGTCCAGATACTCCGTATCCATGTCGGTAGGCACGCCCAACTGCTCCTTAGCCACTTGCTTGCAGGCACTCTGGATAGCAGCCAAGGCTTGGGCATGGTCGCCACGAGTCTGCACCAAGATGGTCCAAAGCACATCATGATTAGAAGGAACACGTATCGCATTATGATTTCCAAATTTGTCAGATTTGAACTCATCAAGAGCATCGCCACAGTGGAAATCTTTCACAACGCCACAAACCTCATATTCCGGCTTGCCTTCACGATTACCGAAATATGGTTTCTTGCTCGATACGCCAAAGGTTCGCTTGGCTTCCTCGCTAACCCAGATTTTGCCTGGCGTTGGGTCAGAATATCGCTCCAGCACCTTGAAGCCCATCATCTTCATCGCTATGGAATCCAATACGCTCAATCGCAAGAACGCTATATTTTCTCCCTTCTCATCATGCACTCCATTAGCAAAGCTGATGACAGGATTGTTGCCGATAGCCGTAGCCTCCTCCACCTCAGGCAGAGATTTCAATCTCGCTATCAACGCCGCGTTTCTGACGTCCACATTATCAAACCCGAAGGTGGTGGATACGCAGAGGATATCTTTTGTTTGATAACCCAAAGGTATGTTGGCGAGATGGCGCATCTGGAGCATCATCGTGATAGCCATCACCACTAGCGACATACTGATAACGCTCTGTGCCACAATGAATATCTTGCTAAACCACATCTTGCTGCGCAAGCGGATGGTGCCCTTCACCACATCTATCGGATTGAAACGAGACACCACGATGGCTGGGAACAAGCCCGACAGCAAGGAGATAACGAGATAAGCCACCAACAGGCATCCCCAAACGGCAGGCGAAGAGAAGAGCGAAATCTTCGTATCCAAGATGCTATTAAATAAAGGTGTGAATGCCCAAGCCAGCAAAATGCCCAGCAAGAAGCAACCTGCCGTGAAGAGTGCAGCCTCCTTGATATAGCGCAATACCACACCCAGTACCGACTCACCCAACAGGCGGCGGGTAGCCATCTCCTTGGCTCGATTGCCTATCTGCGCCACGGTGAGATTGATGTAATTGAAGATGGCTGAAAGCAAGAGGACGAGTGCCACAATCAAAAGGACATTGACCAAGGTCTTGCTGCCATGACGGACATGCGAGCATGTAATATCTGAAAAATACAACTTATCCCAGCGTACCAAGCTAGAGCCCCACAAGAAACTGCCAGTTGTCTTCCCACGACTCCACCATTTCTTCCAATAGCCCATATATTTATTGAGCAATGTGGCATTCACCTTTTCTGGATTAGCATTATCTGCCAATCGGACGATGGTAACAACCTCACCAAACTGATCCATCGGATACAAATCTGCGTCCTTAAATTTCATGGAAACAAAGATGTCGGTGGGTTCCAGCAAGTCTTCCCTGCCAAAATCATCCACGATGCCCACTACCTTGAATTGCAGCGTGTCGCACTTAACGACCTGCCCGATAGGATTCGCATTGCAAAAAGCCCTCTTGGCAAAAGACTCGGAGATAAGGGCCTGGTGCTTATCCGTGAGCACACGATGAGCGGAGCATCCCCTGCACTTCATTCCCATCATATCCAAGAAGTTAGGATCTATGGCACGTGCCTGCACATGAAAGTATTGACCATCCACCACAGCACCCTTGTCTGTATAATAATCGCTAAATCGGGTCCATTCCTTGATTTCCGGGATGGAAGGGAAAAACTCCTTAGCCGTACCCAGGGTCATGCCAAGATAATCGCCCGAACCAGGCACATAGAGGTTCTTGGCATCTGGCTGATGAGTGCCCACCCGATACTCCATGAAGGCGTAAGATACCAAAATCATCACAAAAGCCAAGGCTATCGAGAGTCCGAAAGCCTCGATAGCAGTATAGAGCTTGTTGCGCGATAAAAACTTAAAATAACTTTTCATATCTGTTGTTTCTTTATTTTTTCTGATGCAAAGGTAGCCATTCCTTTTGATTCTGCCAAAGACCAGAAGCCAGCGGCAAGTGGATTGTATGAAATTCATACACTTTTCTGTATGATAATCACACATCACATTCCATTTTGTTGGCTATTTCAAGAAAAAAGTGTACTTTTGCAAACAAAAGATATAACAGAACACAAATAGATGAAATACGGAACAATACTTGTTATCGACGATAATCCGTCGATACTCACGGCGCTGAAGATTTGTCTGGGCAATACGTTCGAACGGATTCTCACCCTGCCCCGCCCCGATACCGCCCCCACGCTGCTGCAACAGGAGCAGGTAGATCTCATCCTGCTCGACATGAACTTCTCACTCGGCGTAAACAGCGGACAGGACGGCTTGCTCTGGCTCCGCACCTTCCGCCGGCTCCACGCCCACATCCCCGTGGTACTCATCACCGCCTTTGCCGACGTGCAGCTTGCCATCAAGGGATTGAAAAGCGGAGCCGCCGATTTCGTCACCAAGCCCTGGGATAATGACGAACTGATAAGGGTGCTCAAGGACGCCATCGACAACAATACGGAAGTGGCAACCTTAGAAAATTTTGAGAACGATTACATCCGGAAGGTAGTAGATAAATGCCACGGCAATATCTCTCGTGCCGCCGAAATGCTCGGCATCACCCGACAAACCCTTTACGCAAAACTGAAGAGATGACTTTTGGAAAGGGAAGTTTAAGAAGTTAAGAGAAGTTAGGAGGAAGTTAAGAGACAAATGTATTAGAGCAATTTTATGATTATTATCAAGATTATATATTTAATAGGTGGAATCTGCTTCATCCTGGGCAGCCTCATCTATCTGTTCTTTCGCCATCAGCGAAGGCTGAAGGCGCGTGCTTTTCTGATGCGTGAGGCTGTAAGAAATGGCGATTACGCCTTCCGCCTCCCCACTTCGGGCTTGCTGCCAGGCGAAAGAGCCTTGCAGCAGGCACTCAACGACATGCAGGGCGATATTGCCCGCCTCGTAGCCAGACACGAAGTGGAATCATGGCAAAAGCTGACCCGTGTGCTTACCCACGAAATCATGAACGCTACGGCTCCCATCTCCAGCATCTGCCAGGCTTATCTCAGCAACCCGCAGATCAAGGGTAGTGAATACGAGGAAGGCATTCAGGCGATTCACGACACCAGCAAGTCGCTCACCAACTTCGTGGATAGTTACCGCAAGCTCACCCAGCTTCAGACTCCCGTCGTAGAACCCCTTCCGCTCGTCTCTTTCCTGGAGAGCATCAAGGCGCTCTATCCCGACCTTAGCTGGCATTTTTCCCTCCCCCAGAATGCCACGCTGGAGGCCGACCACAACATGCTGCGCCAGGTATTCATCAACCTCACCAAGAATGC
Organism: Segatella copri; assembly: GCA_021628325.1. Lineage (GTDB taxonomy): Bacteria > Bacteroidota > Bacteroidia > Bacteroidales > Bacteroidaceae > Prevotella > Prevotella copri_R. The sequence goes on from JAJXAL010000081.1 coordinate 5,530, forward strand.
CATCGAAGCCCATGCCACCGACATCGACGTCCGCATGAGCAGGAACAACCACCCTATCCTGCTGTTCAGCAACAACGGCGAACCGATTCCTGCCGATGTGGCACGGGAAATCTTCATCCCGTTCTTCACCACCAAATCATCCGGCACAGGCATCGGACTATCTCTCTCCCGCCAGATGCTGATGATGCAGAACATCGAACTGGGACTATCCGACAACAGTCTCTCCGGCTACCATGTTACATTCTATCTGGAAAAGCAAGACACCATCAAAACGACAAAATGATCAGAAAAGAGGATTTTCTGTGATTATTTCATCTTTATTACACCTTTTAATTTGCGTTTTAGCCACTTGCTTTCCTTTTTACGAACTCCTTTTTCACCTTCAATACAGAGTTCTCTTCCTTGTCACTCAACTTCGCCACATTTCAGATTGGCGCAGCCCTGATGTCTGTCTTAATGACTTGCATCGTCTGGAAGGTGAAAACAAAGACTGTTTAAGAAATAAACGAAGCTATCATCAAAATACTCTTCACTCTTCACCTTTCGGCCGGAAACCCCTGTGTTTATCGGCATTCCGAGGGGTGAAGAGTTGTTTTTATCTCTTCACCCACTCTTCACCACTCTTCACCTTCAGGAACGGAAACAGATGCGAAAGACAGATCGAAGGATTGCAAATCAGCCAGAACTGAAGGGTGAAGAGTGGTGAAGAGTAGGTGAAGAGTGCCCGAATACTCTTCACCCCTCAGAATGCCGATAAACACAGGGGATTCGGGGCTTTTGGTGAAGAGTGAAGAGTATTTGGCAGGATGCCTATACGAAAACAAAATAAAGGAGTTTTCGATAACTGTTCCAGTAAAACAGCCAACTAGCCACTCATGCGCTAGTCGGCTGTTTACGTTTTGCCAGTTAGCTATTTATATTTTGCCAGTTGGCTATTTCCGGTTCTCGCTTCAGCTGTTCCCGACATTTTCTAATAATCCTCCATATAGCCCTTGGTAAACATATCGTAGGACAGGGCTTCCAGTTCTGAGAGCGTCATCTGCTCTACCGAATGCTCTATCTTACGTATCAGTTCGTCTCGCTTGAAATCGTCATCATCGCTCAGACGCGATGTAAATCTGTTACTCATTTTCTTGAATGTTAAGTGTTGAATGTTGAATGTTGAATTGGGCATACGCCACTAAATCTGTGTCATCTGTGAATTGAAAATCGCTGGCCGAAGGGAAAAGCAAATCTATGAGAAGATTACATCCGCTCATAGGTATTGATGATGTTTCCATCATATGCCTCGTGGCTGATTAACCGGACGTTATGAGGAAGCATAGGCGCTGGCGTTCCAGAAGTTACGAAGTTTTCCACAGATGTGGACAACAACGTTTCTACCCTGATTTCATCCCAAAGTCCAGCATCGAGGAATGCCTGATGGGTGATGGCGCCGCCCTCTACTATCAGCGACTGCACCTTATTATTATATAAGTACTGCATGATTTGCTGCAACACTTCCGTCTTGCCCCGTGAGAAATCCAGACCTTCGAAACAAGGATGATGACGGTCGATGACCAGGCGCAACGGGTCCTTGCCGCTCCAATCTCTAACGTTGAGCTGACTGTGGTCGCGCTCATCGGTTACGCGGCCTATGAGGATGGCATCGTTCTCAGCACGCAACTTGTGGGAGAGCATCTTGGTGAAAGGCGAGGAAATAGCCATACCCCTACCCCCGTTGTCAAGAAAGCCATTCGCGGTCTGCGCCCATTTCAGGATGATGTAAGGACGCTGATGGGTGTTGAAGGTGATGAAGCGCTTGTTGAGTTCGAGACATTCCGCCTCCAGAACGCCTACTGTTACTTCGATGCCTGCTTCGCGAATCTTGCGGATACCTCGGCCCTGAACCTTGGCAAAGGGATCTACGCAGCCGCAAACGCATCGCTTTACTCCTTTTCTTACTATCAAATCGGCGCAAGGCGGCGTCTTGCCGTAATGAGAGCAGGGTTCGAGACTCACATAGATGGTAGCTTGGCTTAACAGATGCTCATCCTCGGGCTTAATTGAAGCAAAGGCGTTGACTTCAGCATGCCCTTCTCCGCACCTTACATGATAGCCTTCGCCGATGATTCTGCCATCCCCACTCACAATAACGGCTCCCACCATCGGATTGGGTTTGGCATTCTCTCTTCCGTTTTTCGCCAGCTGCAGACAGCGGCGCATAAACATTTCGTCTATTTCCTTTTGCGACAACGGTTCGCCCGTCTTCACATTCTGAAAAGAAACATTATTTTGTTCCATATCTAAAACTTTTCTTCGTTTTTTACTTACTTTTCGATAAAATGTCGTACCTTTGCTCTCAAATCAAATCATAATATACGATTTAGAGATGAAAACGTATCAACAACTTTGGCAATCCATTACCCCTCTATATGAGGCGGGCGAAGCACAGGCTATCGTCCGCACCGTGCTCGATGTGAAGTACGGAATGACGCTGACCGACATAATCTGCGGCAAAGTTAATGAATTATCTGCAGATGAAGAAAGAAAACTGGAAGAAATTATCAGAAGATTGCAAAAAGGCGAACCTGTACAGTATGTTCTGGGCGAAGCTGACTTTGCAGGAAGAACCTTCCATGTAGAGCCGGGCGTGCTGATTCCGAGACCCGAAACGGCGGAACTCTGCGAGTGGATAGAAAAAGATGCGACTGAAAATAAAGGGATTACGGAAGGAGAGAAGGAAGAAAACACCATCCGCATCCTGGACATCTGTACGGGTTCGGGCTGCATCGCCATTACGCTGGGACTGGACATCGGCGGCTCGGAGGTTACGGGTTGGGATATTTCGGAAGATGCCTTGAAGATAGCACAGGGAAATGTTGCGCTTCTGGATGCCGGTAATGTAAAAATAGAATATCAGGATGCCCTGAAGTTGGCGGAAACATCGGATACCGGAAGATGGAACATCATCGTGAGCAATCCCCCGTATATCTGCGAAAAGGAGAAAGCGGATATGGAGAAGAATGTGTTGGAACACGAACCCGGAATCGCCCTCTTCGTGCCCGATGAAGAGCCTCTGAAGTTCTACAGAGCCATCGCCGAATATGCCTCTTCTGCCCTCAAATCCGGAGGTGCATTATACTTCGAAATCAATCCTATCTACGAAAAAGAAACAAGGGAAATGCTGGAAGGATTGGATTTTAAAGCTATTGATACAAAGGAAGATGCCTTCGGAAAACAGAGAATGATGCGAGCCGGCAAATCATAAAGTTCAATGTTCCAAATCTCAAAGTTCAAAGTAAAATCATCATGTTCAAATCTCAAAGTTCAAAGTATAAAAAGCCGATGACCGAGCAGCAGGCGCTCCTGAAGCTCACCACCCTCTGCACCCAAGCCGAACATTGCTCGCAAGAGATGATCGACAAGATGAAGAAGTGGGAACTGTCCGAAGATGCCATCGCCAGAAACATGGAATTCCTGACCGAGAAGAAATTCATCGACGACGAACGTTTCGCACGCTTCTTTATCAACGACAAGATAAAATACAACAAGTGGGGACGCCGGAAGGTGGAACAGGCGCTGTGGATGAAACATATTCCGAAGGACATCTCCGACCCTATCTTCGAAGAGATTGAAGACGACCTGTATATGGAAACCCTCCTGCCCCTGATGAAAAACAAATATAAAACCATCAAGGCAAAGAACGACTATGAACGCTCAATGAAACTCATCCGCTTTGCCCTGGGAAGAGGATACAGCATGGAGGTTATCCACAAATGCATCGACCGGATGAAGGAAGAAGATCTGGGAGACATCGATTTCGAAGAGGAATTCTAAAGCAAAGCATCAAGTTCAATATCCAAACCTCAAAATTAAGAGTAAAGCCATGCGTACCAGCCTGTTAAGAGACATATTAGATTTATTCTTCCCCCGAACCTGCGCCATCTGCGGAAAAGTGCTCGCTGGCGGGGAGGAGATGATATGCATAAAATGTCTGTTCCGCATGCCGGGAACCGATACCTGGAAACAGCCCTACGACAACGAGATGGCAAAACTCTTCTGGCATCTGATTCCCATCGAACGCTGCTGCGCTCTCTTCCATCACATCAGCCATGCCACATCGGCTAGAGCCGTCTACCAGCTGAAATACATGCATCATCCTGAAATGGGAATCTATCTGGGCAGAATGCTGGCAAAGAAGGGGCTAGACATTCAGTTCTTCGACGGAATAGACGCCATCATCCCCATCCCGCTCACCCGAAAACGAGAAAAAGAACGCGGCTATAACCAGAGCTTTCTCATCGCCAAAGGCATCCAGCAACTCACCCATCTGACCATCATCAAGGATGCCGTAAGAAGGAAAAAGTTCAGCGAAAGCCAAACCCACAAGAACCGGCAGGAAAGACTGGAAAACGTGAGCCAGGTTTTTGAAGCCGCAGCAACCTATCATGACGGGCAGGGCGAGCACCCCATCACGCAACTTGAGGGCAAACATATCCTCATCATTGACGACGTATGCACCACCGGAGCCACCATCATCTCCTGTGCGGAAACCCTGATAAAAGCAGCCGGAAAGATGAAGATAAGCGTGCTGACTGTAGGTTTCGCACACGACTAAAGGCCCTTTTTGCCGAGAGTTAAAACATTTTAACCCTAAATATAGCCGCCGTGTGCAAAAATCATTGTACCTTTGCAAAATAATTAATAATAATTTAATCCTTTAAAGATTATGGACAAACTGAAGAAAGAATTCGCATCTAAGTTATTGAAAGTAAAGGCTATCAAGTTGCAGCCTAATGATCCATTCACATGGGCTTCTGGCTGGAAGTCACCATTCTATTGCGATAACCGCAAGACTCTCTCATTCCCAGAACTCCGCAATTATGTAAAGCTTGAGCTCGTTCACGCTATCCTGGAGCAGTTCCCAGAGGCTGATGCTGTAGCCGGAGTAGCTACTGGTGCCATCGCGCAGGGTGCTTTGGTTGCTGACGAACTGAACATGCCTTTCGTATACGTTCGTTCTAAACCAAAGGATCACGGTATGCAGAACCTCATCGAAGGTCAGCTCGACCCTAAGGCTAAGGTTGTGGTAGTAGAAGACTTGATTTCTACCGGTGGCAGCTCTCTCAAGGCAGTAGAGGCTCTCCGCAAGAACGGCAACGAGATTGTGGGCATGGTAGCTAGCTACACCTATGGTTTCCCTATCGCCGAGAAGGCTTTTGCTGATGCTAACGTAAAGCTGGTTACTCTGACCGACTATGAGCACGTAGTGGCAGAGGCTCTGGAGACTGGCTATATCAAGCAGGAAGACGTAGAGTTGCTCCACGAGTGGCGCAAGGACCCAGCTAACTGGAAGAAGTAATCAAGCTGACCCATCAATAATGAGTACAAGTACATTCGAAAGTAATATCAAACAGATTCCTCACAAGCAGGAATCTGTTTATCGTACATTGAGCGATCTGAACAACCTACAGATGCTCAAAGACCGATTCGAGCAGGTGAAAGACCAGATTCCTGAGGACAAGAGAAAGGAAATGGAAAAGCTGAAGGACCTCAAGTTTGATAGCGACAGCATCTCTATCACAGCACCTATGGTGGGTGAAATCAAGATGCGCATCATCGACCGCGAGGAGCCTAAGACCATCAAGTTTGAAACAGAAAACAGCCCTGTTCCTTTCAACTTCTGGATTCAGCTGCTCCCTACTGGCGAGTTCTCATGCAAAATGAAACTCACCATCAAGGCTGAACTTAACATGTTTATCAAGGGTATGGTGAAGAAGCCATTGCAGGAAGGCATCGAAAAAATTGCTGATGCACTTGCGATGATTCCTTACCAGGATTAATAAATAAAGAAATTATGGCACATAAACTTTGGGAAAAGAACTTCGAAGTAAACAAGGAAATCGAAAGATTCACCGTAGGAAGAGACCGCGAACTCGACCTTTATCTCGCCAAGTATGACGTGCTGGGCAGTATGGCACACATCACCATGCTCGAAAGCATCGGACTTTTGGAGAAAGATGAACTCACCCAGCTCCTTGCCGAACTGAAAAACATCTACGCCATCGCCGACAAGGGCGAATTCGTAATAGAAGACGGCGTGGAAGACGTTCATTCCCAGGTAGAACTGATGCTCACCCAGAAACTGGGCGACATGGGCAAGAAGATTCATTCGGGTAGATCACGCAACGACCAGGTTCTCGTTGACCTCAAACTCTTCACCCGTCATGAGTTGAAGGAGATTGTGGACGCCGTGAAGATTCTCTTCGACGAGCTGATTCAGAAGAGCAACCAATATAAGGACGTGCTGATGCCGGGCTACACCCATCTGCAGGTGGCTATGCCTTCATCATTCGGTCTCTGGTTTGGCGCTTATGCTGAAGGACTTGCCGATGACATGCTCTTCCTTCAGGCTGCTTACCGCATGACCAACCGCAACCCATTGGGTAGCGCTGCCGGCTATGGAAGTTCATTCCCATTGAACCGCACCATGACCACCGAACTTCTCGGTTTCGACAGCATGGACTATAATGTGGTTTATGCACAAATGGGCAGAGGAAAGATGGAGCGCAACGTGGCTTTCGCCATGGCTACCGTGGCAGGAACTTTGGCAAAGATGGCTTTCGACGCCTGCATGTTCAACTGTCAGAACTTCGGTTTCGTGAAATTGCCTAAGGAGTGCACCACCGGTTCGAGCATCATGCCACATAAGAAGAATCCAGACGTATTCGAGTTGATTCGCGCCAAGAGCAACAAGCTCCAGAGCCTTCCACAGCAGGTAATGCTCATCATGAACAACCTGCCAGTAGGCTATTTCCGCGATCTCCAGATTATCAAGGAAGTGTTCCTCCCTGCCTTCGACGAGTTGAAGGACTGTCTGCAGATGGCAGCCTACATCATCAACAAGATGGAGGTGAACGAGCATATTCTTGACGATCCTCGCTACGACCCTATGTTCTCAGTAGAAGAAGTGAACCAGCTTGCAGCCAACGGAATGCCATTCCGCGATGCTTACAAGAAGGTAGGACTGGAAATCGAGGCTGGCGAATTCAAGCCAAACAAGGATATTCATCATACTCACGAAGGCAGCATCGGCAATCTCTGCAACGACAAGATTCAGGCGCTGATGGAGCAGACCCTCTCTGAGTTCCACTTCGAGCGCATGGAGAATGCCGAGAAGAATCTTCTGAAATAAAGACAGAAAGGTTTCTGCATGAAGAATAGCATATATAATAAGGTATATATATATAATAAGGTGAAGAGCATGGCTGGAATAGCTATGCTCTTACTTTGTTCGTGCGATGCAGAAAACAGCATCAGCACCAAATATCCCTGCCAGTTCTATTTCAAGTCGCAATACCATCCGGGCACAAGTCTGGAAACAGCCCTCAACGGAACGGGCGTCTACACGATGGTTAGCGCCAAAAAGGTGAATGGAGCCTGGAATATCTATTCTACATTAAACGATGGGAAAAACAAGACGGAAACCATCATCCTCTCTACAGCCAAGGAGAATTATGCCAACTATACCTATCTGGGAGCGGGCAACGACCCTAAAGATGCCAAAAAGAACGGCTTCATCATGGGATTATCAAACTTCAGCGGACCTGTAGCCTGGGACCGCCAATGTCCAAACTGCCTGGAACAATATGGCGGCACCAACTATCCGCTGGAATGGACCGGCAACCGCCAATCGGTAATTTGCGACAAATGTAAACGCATCTACAGCCTGGAATACGGAACCATCTCAAGCGGCGGAAAGAGCAAAAGCGACAAGCCGCTGATGCAATATCGGGTAACCTACGGTGGCAAAGGAACCGATATATACGTGGGAAACTAAGCTGAAACGGAGGGCAAACGAAAAAAATGGCGCTTTCTTGTCTTAAAAAATGTAAATCGTTTGGAGATTTAAAGAAATAGCATTACCTTTGCACCCACATAACGCGGAAATAGCTCAGTTGGTAGAGCACAACCTTGCCAAGGTTGGGGTCGCGGGTCCGAGTCCCGTTTTCCGCTCAACTCTTAACGTTTACCATGCCGCAATGGTGGAATTGGTAGACACGAGGGACTTAAAATCCCTTGGCCAGTAATGGCTGTGCGGGTTCGAGTCCCGCTCGCGGCACCTTAAAGTTTTTCCTTATGAAAAAATTTGCTTACATCCTCATTTTATTCATTACGCTGGTCTTAACATCATGTGGTGTTAGCAGTGGGCATTTCAAGTTTGAAGGCAAATTTCTCAACATGAATCAAGGCGAGTTTTATGTATACAGTCCTGACGGGGGCTTCGAAGGCGTTGACACCATCAAGGTAGAAGGCGGCCGTTTCACTTTCGAAACCGAATGTAAGGAAGATTTTACCATTATGCTTGTTTTCCCTAATTTCTCTGAGCAGCCTATCTTTGCAAAATCGGGCAAATCAGTAGAAATCAAGGCAGATGCCTCGCACCTTAAGGAAATGGAGGTAAGCGGAACCAAGGATAACGAACTGATGACAAAATTCCGCCAGAGCATCCTGAAAGATACGCCACCTGAGGCTAAAAAGCATGCTGAAGACTTCGTCAGAGAACATCCGAATTCTGTGGTCAGCATCTATCTGATCAGAAAATACTTCATCACTTCTACACAACCAGATTACCGCAAGGCGCTCTCACTCATCAATATCGTAGAGAAAGAACAGCCTAAAAACGGACAGTTGGCTAAGATGAAGCAGTTGGCAGAAACCATGAAGAATGTAGGCACCGGTGCAACCCTGCCTTCATTTACAGCATACGATATCAACGGAAAACTCGTTTCCAGTACAGAAATGAGCAGCGCTCCGGTTGCCGTACTCTACACCTGGGCTACCTATAACTATGACAGCCAGGACATGCAGCGCGAACTGAAGAGCCGTCAGAAGAAATCGAACGGCAAGCTTAAGCTGATGGCTTTCTGTCTGGATGCAAGCAAGAGCGAATGCAAGAACAACATCAAGCGCGACTCTATCGCATGCCCTATCATCTGCAACGGCGAAATGCTGGAAGACAAGACCTTGAAGAAGTTGGGATTGGGAAACCTTCCTGACAACATTATACTTCAAAATGGTAAAATCATCGCCCGAGGCATGAAAAAGCAAGAGCTTTACAATAAGCTCGACCAACTGCTAAAATAAATACTTTCGAGCTAGTCAAGAACCCATAAAAAGCACGCCTATATGTTAGTAAAGACATATTGTGCAGCAGTTAACGGACTAGAAGTAACTACTGTAACCGTAGAAGTAAGCCTCAACAGAGGCGTCATGTACCACCTCACAGGTTTAGGCGACGAGGCGGTCAAGGAGAGCCGTAACCGAATTTCAGCAGCTCTCCAGTATAGCGGCTTCAAATTTCCGATAGCCGACATCACCATCAATCTGGCTCCAGCTGACCTCCGGAAAGAGGGCAGCAGTTTCGACTTGCCGCTTGCAATCGGACTTCTAGGCGCCAACAACAACATTTCCGAAGATCATCTGAAAGAGTATATGATGGTAGGCGAGCTGAGCCTTGACGGTACGCTCCAGCCTATCAAAGGTGCCCTACCGATAGCCATCAGAGCAAGAGCAGAGCACTTTAAGGGACTGATTGTACCGGAACAGAACGCTCGGGAAGCGGCTGTCGTAAACAATCTTGAGGTTTACGGCATGAAAACGCTTTTCGAAGTCATACAATTCATGAGCGACAGAAGCAATCCTTCTCCTACCATTGTTGACACCCGCAAGGAATTTTACGAAAACCAGACACATTGTGAATACGATTATGCCGATGTTCGCGGTCAGGAGAACGTGAAAAGAGCGCTCGAAGTGGCTGCGGCTGGCGGGCACAACCTGATTATGGTAGGTCCTCCAGGTTCCGGAAAGTCGATGATGGCAAAACGTTTGCCGTCCATCCTCCCTCCCCTCACGCTATCTGAGAGTCTGGAAACAACACAGATTCACTCCATTGCAGGCAAACTGGGCAAGAATGTATCCCTCATTTCCCAACGCCCGTTCCGGTCTCCTCACCATACCATCTCTCAAGTGGCTCTGGTAGGCGGTGGAACTTCACCACAACCGGGAGAAATATCGCTCGCCCATAATGGCGTTCTGTTCTGCGATGAACTTCCGGAGTTCAATAAAACCACTCTGGAAGTACTCCGCCAGCCATTGGAAGACCGCCACATCAACATCAGCAGAGCAAAATATTCTACAGATTATCCATGTTCATTCATGTTTGTGGCAAGTATGAACCCTTGTCCATGCGGATATTATGGTGATCCGACACATCGCTGTGTCTGCACGCCAGGCCAGATTCAAAGATACATGAACAAGATTTCGGGTCCGTTACTCGACCGCATCGACATCCAATGCGAAATCAGTCCCGTTCCTTTCCAGGACATATCGAAGGCAGCACCAGGTGAGCCAAGTGCCAAGATCAGAGAAAGAGTCATCAAGGCAAGAGAAGTTCAAGCCGAAAGATTCAAAGATTATAAAGGCATCCATTGCAACGCCCAGATGACCGAAAGAATGATTCATCAGTTTGCCGAACCCGACGAACAAGGTATCGAACTGCTCCGAATGGCAATGGAGAAGCTTTCTTTGTCAGCCAGAGCCTATAACAGAATACTGAAAGTGGCACGAACCATTGCTGATTTGGCAGGAAGTGAACAGATTAAGCCTGACCATATAGCAGAAGCCGTGGGATACAGAACCCTCGACAGAGGCGATTGGGCAGAAAGAGGACATTTATAATCATAAAGAAGATATATGTAAAAGGATAAAAATCCGTTTTTTCCTATCATTCGCTCTAAAAAGTTGGATTTATAAAGGAAAAAAGGGAGAAAAAATAGAAGAATAGCCATTTTAAAATAGTTACAAACCTGTTTTAGGATGGCTATTTTCTTTTGTCATTACGAAAATATTACCCCATGAAGACAAAAGTACCACAAAAAACAGACAAAAACGAATAGCAAAATCGTCCAAGACGGGGTAATTTCTATTCTCTAAGGTGTAATAATTGATTTTAATTACCTTTTAAATTTACGAAAATCACTAATTCTAATAAAAATTACCCCATATAGGATAAAAAAATGCATTACCTTTGCAACCGTAAAAAGAACGCTAGCACAACGCTAGTTTAATTATTAACAACAAAACTATTAAGATTATGGATTGCATTTTTAAAATTACAAACGCAGTAAAGAAGATTGGTTTCGTAATTCTTCTTGCAGAGTTGGCCGTTATCGCCTATATGAACGTAATGTAAGAAATCTCTCTATAGATATAAATATATAAGGAGGAAGTTTTCTACATACTAAGGTAATTAGATTGTAAAAGGTCAACAACATAAGTTGTCAGAACGAATAAGCTCGTAGAAAAAGTAAATGATAATAATTAGGTACAGTCCTATCAGGGAGGAGTCTGATGGAAGTGTACAAGATGGGAGGCTCTTGCAGAGATGCGAAGGGCCTTTTTTTGTATCCTGCCCTACGCTATCCTTACTATAAAAACACTAAAGAACCCAGCTTTTTACACCTTATTATATATATAAGTAAGAAAAAGCGACGATAATTCTTTCTTATCTCCAACATTTTTTGTAATTTTGCAGCCAAATAACAAAAATATATTAGCTAATATGGAACAAAAGAACTTTAAACGTACTACCGTGACTGCGGCTTTGCCTTATGCTAACGGTGGTGTGCACATCGGTCACCTGGCAGGTGTATACGTGCCAGCCGATATCTATGTTCGCTATCTCCGCCTCAAGAAGCAGGATGTTGTCTTCATCGGCGGTAGCGATGAGCATGGTGTACCTGTTACTATCCGTGCCAAGAAAGAGGGAATTACCGTACAGGAGGTGGTTGACCGCTATCATAACCTCATCAAGAAGAGTTTCGAGGACTTCGGTATCTCTTTTGATATTTACAGCCGTACCACTTCGGCAACTCACAATAAGTTTGCTTCAGACTTCTTCCGCACACTCTATGACAAGGGCGTATTGGAAGAAAAGGTAGAGGAGCAGTTCTGCGACGAGGTAACAGGCGAATTCCTTACCGACCGTAACATCGTAGGTACTTGCCCTCGCTGTGGTGCAGAGGGTGCTTATGGCGACCAATGCGAGAAATGTGGTGCTACCCTTTCTCCAGAGGAGCTTATCAACCCTACCAACAAGAACAACCCTGGTCATGGTCTCGTGAAGAAGCCTACCAAGAACTGGTATCTTCCATTGAACAAGTATCAGGATTGGCTGAAGAAGTGGATTCTGGAAGGTCACAAGGAGTGGCGTACCAATGTTTACGGCCAATGCAAGAGCTGGTTGGATATGGATCTTCAGCCACGTGCGATGACCCGCGACCTGGATTGGGGTATCCCTGTTCCTGTAGAGGGAGCGGACGGCAAGGTGCTCTACGTTTGGTTCGATGCACCTATCGGCTACATCTCTAACACCAAGGAACTCTGCGATGCTCATCCTGAGAAGTGGGGAACATGGCAGAAGTGGTGGCAGGATCCAGAGACCCGTCTCGTTCACTTCATCGGTAAGGATAACATCGTATTCCATTGCATCATCTTCCCTACCATGCTGAAGGCTCACGGCGACTATATCTTGCCAGATAACGTACCAGCCAACGAGTTTCTGAACCTGGAGGATGATAAGATTTCTACATCCCGCAACTGGGCTGTATGGTTGCACGAGTATCTCGTAGATTTGCCTGGCAAGCAGGATGTATTGCGCTATGTATTGACAGCCAATGCGCCTGAGACCAAGG
>JAJXAL010000082.1:0-18146 GCA_021628325.1 Segatella copri
TAGAGCAGAAGATCTTCCATGCCGAGATTGTCGTTGACACCGACAAAGTAAAGCGGGAGGAAAGTCGTTATCAGAAACTCCCCATCATCAACGACTTCAAGGATGCCGATGGCAACGACTGCATGAAACAAGCCATACAGGACAACTACAACCAAATCAAGGAGGACGTCAAGCAGATTGTCAAGGACGAACTGGAGCGCATCGCTGCTGACGAGAATTTGAAGCACTTGATACAGAAATAGAAACGACAAAGGCAGTGGAACAAATCTTCACTGCCTTTGTCGTCTTTCTATTTTAATAATGCCTTGCCTTTTTCTGTAAGCATATATTTCTGTTTTGGATGTTTCGGATTTTCAGGATATAGTTGTTCAACATAGCCTTCTTCCATTGCAGGATATAGATATTTATCAAGGAAATAAGTCTTGTCTTTCAACTTTATACATTCCATTATCTCCTTGGCAGACATCATGTTATCTCTTATTACAGTAATTACTTTCTTTAACTGTGGGGTAACTGTGGGGTAACTGTGGGGTAACTGTGGGGTAACTACCACACTGTTCCTGTTGTATTTGAATACGACCCACACAAAATTACCATCAGTATTGAATTCTGGAGCAGGCAAGCCTACACGTTTGCATTCATCGACCATTGTACCTATTCCACGTCCCCAACTCTCCAATATCTTGCTCTTATAGAGTACGTTGGCGATAATTGGATTCTGTGGTTTGGAGTCATGTTCCTGCATAAGACGTTCTATAGGCAAGTCGGCAGGAAAAGTTCCTGTATTTCTTATTTCAACACGATCATCGTAGATAGCGATGCTTACAGAACTACCCGGTTGATGATACGAGCGATGGCAAAGTGAGTTGATGCAGCTCTCTCTTAAAGCCTTGTACGGAATGCTCAACTCTTCATCACGATAAAGACCATTTATCTTACCAGACAGTGAGAGATGCTTAAAGAAAAATGCCATTGCGGCATCAAGCAATTCATAAATGTTACCTTCCGCACGTTGGTTGTCTATAAACTCTTCTTTTGTTGTTCCTCTGAAACGAGCCATACGCACAAGGCATTGTGGATAGCCATACAAATTCTTGCCAAACAATACTGCGGCTGCATTGTTTAGTTTCCCAACATGGAGCAGACCGAATTTTTTCAAGATTACAGGTATCTCCTCGCGAATGGTTGTTTCTGGAAGTCTTCCGTTTCGTATTCCCTCACGGACAGCACCGAGAATGGCATTCTCATCCAAGTCGCTTATTTCCAAATCAGAGTTGATAATTGCCTCCCAACCATATTTGCCGCCTCTTTCCATTAAGAGATGGTTATATCGTTCTTGTGGCATGAAGGTAGTGGTACTTTCAATACGCATATACGCTCTTCCTTTGTAGGTGAAAGGACGCATATATCGTGTACATTCAGCATGAATGCATATCACATACTTATTGGTTTCAGGAATAGGCACATACGCTATCTCCAACTCCACGAAAGGCTCAATTCTATTGACTGCCTCTGCAATGGAACGTTTGGTACTGTCGGAGACCTCCTGACCTATAATTTTGCCATTGTCTTTGATACCATAAAGTATATTGCCACCATCACCATTGAGAAAAGCACACAACGTTTCCATCGAGCGGTCTAACTGTCCCGTCGATTCCTTGAATTCCAAGTTGCTGCCTTCCTCAAATTCTGCTATTCTTTCTATATCTTGATAATTCATTGTGTCTGCATTTTTTTACGAACCCAGATGGGAGCCAACAAGATGTCATTCTGAAAATCGTTTGCTGGAACTTTTTCCAAATGACATTTGATGATATTCATCTGTTGTTCTGTTACGTTTCTTTCACCGATTTCTCTCAGCGCCATTACGATAAGTAACATAAGTCTTGAACGATAGGCAAATGTCCGCATTTCAGAGGTATGCTTGAACATAATGCTTTTGCCCTTACACAATGATACCTTGCGGGAGGAACCATCGGTAACAAAGACAATATCTGATGGCATCTGTGAGGATAATCCTAATAGAATCATGGCATAAGCACCAGTCGGGGCTATTCTTACCTTGTCACGATTTGCAATACCTTCTGCTATTTCTTCCACAGATGGCGTGATAAATCCACTTTCACATTTTTCATCAATTTTTGGATAGCAATAGATTCCTTGGGCTACCCGTATGATGTCTCTGCCTTTGCATAGACGAACCAAGGCAGATCTTACAGCATCAGATGAAGCTGTATGGGCAAATAAGTCTGGAAAGAACAACGTTCCCCGTTTGGAAGATTTTACTTTCCTTTTTATTTCATTGTAAGCACTCTTCTCTGCCATATCCATTCATTATTTGCCACAAAAATACAGTAAATTTGTGGCAAAACCAAATCTTTTTATTCTTTTTCACTATATAATTTGCTTATATGTACAGAGTCGGCATAAATAAGCAGTTTATCCCCAATAAATCTATAAATTAACTCCGAAAGTTGTTCCTACGGCAAGTGTATTCATCCATTCACCGTTTTTTTGCTGTGAGAAGGCTGGAGATTGTAATCAAGGAAGAAACGGATGCCATAGTTTTCCTTAGCTTTGTAGGAGAAAGAGATTCCACTTCCGAAACAGACGCCACAATTCTTGGGAACGACATTGCCTCCTGAGAGAGAAAGCTTTGGATAGACGATATATCCGGTCAATAGCTTGCTTCCAATATTCCATCTTAATGTAATGGGGTAAGAAAAGTAAGGTCCAGCCATTGCCATGACGGCATCGAAGGTTTCACATTCCGCGACTTCGCCATTCGACGTTTTATAGTCCAGTGCTGACTACAGAGAAATAGAGCCGTTCTTCTGAGTCGTCGTAAACAGAATTTCATCTCCTCATCCTCTCTCTTTCTTCATCTTGCTCCATTCTTCGGTTTACTCTTTCCTGCATTCTGTCAAGGAAGTAAGTCCTACTTTCGTTCTTGCGCATCTTCATATCCGCATAGATGTGGTAGCACTCCTTTGCATTTACTCCAAGCATCTTGTAGAAATATGCGGCTACTTCCTTCAAAGGTATCTCGCCATCGTTGACACAGCCCAGTTCGTCTATACCATAAATGAGTTCAACAAGGTCGGAAGCTTTGCCAGTCCAACGGATTGGGGTGACTTCATTTGACTTTTCCCTGCCTATGGCATTCGTAGCTACTGGGGCGGAAAGCATATTGGATATCCCCGACTTGGCATGCTGCACCATCTTTCGGATAAACGACAAGGCTTTCTTCACATACATGCAGGGAATATGCTCAGTACCCAAATGCAACAGTGGATGATACTGCAATTCGGTTTCGGCAAATACGAGAGAGTGCATAGCCTCGTGCTGCTCATGAGCCTGGCGGCTAAGGTCTATCACACGACCGATAAAGATGTGGTATTCTACCTGCAATTGGGTTGGGTCTATATTGGCCATACCATCCAAGAGTTTGAAGAACTTTGTTTCTGTCAATATCTGATGCTTCATATCGCTAAATATTAAAGGGTTCAACACTAAATGATGCGTGTACACACTTAGTTTTGTACTAAATCCATGCCAGAGAATGGTTTCAAATAATAACGAATTTAAGTAACCATATGATTATCAGTATATAACATCGCGATTAGAAGCTTATTACACAGCGAAGCTTACAGAAAAAGTGTTTCAAAAATGAAACAACAGTATCATCTCTGAAACACTTATCCGTCACTACTTTAACTTTCTTATATGCTTTATGCCATGATTCTTCATCTTCCGGTACATCGTAGAACGGCTTATCCCCATTGACTTTGCTGTAGATGTGACATTGCCTCCGAACACCTCCAATACCTTTTCATAGTGCTCCTTCTCAATACCGTCTTTTTTCTCCTTCAAATTAGTTGCAGGATGGCTGCATCCTTTGCTCAACATCAAAGTGTCTTCTGTGATTGTATCATTTGCAGATAACAGTACGGCTTGCTGAACCACATGTTTCAATTCTCTGACATTACCAGGCCATGAATATGTCAGCATGGCTTTCTGGGCTTCATCTGTTATAGCCGTAACATGCTTGTTCATCCGCTCATTGGCTTCTTCCATGAATGCAGAAGCCAATGGGAGAATGTCATCCTTACATGATTCGAGTTCTGGCAATTGAATAGTAAACTCACAAAGACGATAATACAGATCTTGGCGGAAACGTTTCTCCTTGATTGCATCCTCCAAATTCTCGTTGGTAGCGGCTATTACTCTTACATCGGCTGTCTTTTCTTCCGTACTTCCCACAGGAGAATATGTTTTCATCGTCAGGACACGCAGAAGCATCTGCTGTACCTCGATTGGCAAGTTGCCAACTTCGTCAAGAAAGAGTGTACCGCCGCTTGCCGCACCGAAATATCCGTCCTTGTCACATTCAGCACCCGTGAATGCTCCTTTTCTGTATCCGAACAATTCAGATGCGGCAAGTTCCTTGCTCAATATGCCACAGTCCACACGGATATATGGCTTGTTTGATCGGTTGCTCTTTGCCCAGATGCTGTGTGCAACATGTTCCTTCCCGGTTCCATTGGCACCAAGAATAAGCACGGAAATGTCTATTGGAGCACACAGAAATACACGGTGATAAACCTCCTGAAAAGCCTTGCTCTTCCTTTCCTGTATGTTTCCTGTTTTCTTTTTCCGTAGCTCTCGGTGACGGATTATTTCCTCTATCTGTGGATACAGCTTGTCGAACAGCAACTCCTTCGGGATATAATTCACCGCCCCGAGTTTCATTGCCTCTACTGCTGTGACAGCCTGGTCGTACTGGGTCATAATGATAAACGGATTGCGGATGTCATTGTCATTCATCCACTTGAGCAAGTCATTACCCGTCTTATTGTCTCCAAGCTGCAAATCACACAAGACAACATCTTCTACATGCGCATTTCGAATAAGTTCAACGGCATTCTTGAAGCTGTAAGCATTCCTGGTATGGAAGCCTTTTGATTCAAGGATGCTGCACAGATAGTTGCAGAATGTTCTGTTGTCATCAATCACTAATATCGTATCTTTTGCCATATCAAACGTTATTTTCAAGTTGTGTTGTTGCCTCATTGATGATGGTCTCTGCCTGTCTGATTACAACATAAACTGCCATGTTTATTTCTTCATCCGTAGCAGAGGTATTCTTCAAGAGTCTGCTGAGTTCCCGCAGCGGTCCGTCAGCACTGATAATGCTCCACGAGCTGTACAGGTGATGTACTATATTCTGCATTTTCACCCTGTCTTCTATGGAAGCCGTCGCCTTTATGCTTACAAGCTCTTCCTTCGTCTCACCGACAATTGTCTCGAGCAGCTTGTTCTTATTTCCGTATGCCATCAACCTTGAAAAATCCATCTTATGCTCTTTTGTTACGGTTTCTATATATCCTTCAACCTTCTCACGGAGTTCCTTAAAGGATACAGGCTTGAAGACGCAGCCGCAGAATCCTGCCGATATGAATTCCTCTTCGGTGATGTTGTCGGACGCCGTCAGTATCAATACGGGGATGGATCGTGAATTTCTGATATTGGAGGCTCTCAAAAGTTCCAAAACTGCATATCCGTCGTATTCCGGCATCTTCAGGTCTGTAATCAACAAGTCGTATTCATTCTCACGCATTTTCAGCATCAGATCGTTCACATTCCGGCAGGTATCGCAAGACATTCCGGCAACAGAAAAAGCCTCATGTATGATTTCAAGCTGTGCCTCGCTGTCATCAATGGCTATGATCCTGTAATTGGATGCAGTGTCGATACCTTGATAGCAGTCTGTCACATTCTGCGGAGAGTCTGCTCTTTCCATTGGCAGCTTCACTGTAAAAATGCTGCCTTTTCCTTTTTCACTCTCTACGGATACGGTACCTTTCATCAGTTTCACAATGCTGTCAACGATAGACAGACCAAGCCCGAACCCGTCCTTAGTCGCAGCATTGCCAAGACGGTGAAATGCCTTGAAGATTTCAGCTGTCTGTTCTATACTCATGCCTGTACCGTTATCATGTACAGACATGGTGTATATTCCATTGATATACTCGGTTATCAGTATGACATCTCCTGACGATGAGTATTTGATGGCATTCGACAGCAGATTTCGTCCGATTCTCAATAATTTCAACTTGTCAGCTATCACTACTCCTTCCGCATGATCATGCACCGTAAGAGTCAGACCTGCCTGCGTAGCTTGTGCAGAATACTCCAACCGCAGCATTTCTGAAATGCTTTTCAAATTCACAGGCTTCTTGAAAAGCGTTTCCTTTCCGCTGTCCAAGCGATAAAATGTCAACAGACCATCTATCATTTCAGACATCATCTTGGAGGACTGATATATGCCAGTCATTCTTTCGCAAGAAACATGGTCTCTCTCGCGAAGCATTTGTGCAGACTCGCTTGATATAGCAGACAATGGACTTCTTAATTCATGAACAATGGTCAGAAGCGTCTTTCTACGGCTTCTCAGCAGTTCCTGATTCTGTCGGTTTGCTTCTTGAAGTTCCGCAATAAGCTGCTCCATGTCAGCTTGGCTTTTACGCATTCTTGCTGCAAATTTCTTTACAAGAATGAACATGATGAGAAACACTGGTATAAGTGAGCTGAGCATACATATATAATAATAAGGATTTCTGTTTTCAATAGCCTTAATCTGCTGCTCACGCTTGGCAATACCATTATTCACTTTTGCGTCAACAACGGTTATCACATTCTGCAAATGCTTATTGATGACCTCATTTCTGATTCTGAGGCTGTCGAGTATGCCACTTACCTTACGGCTCTGCTGCTGGTGTCTTGTCAACAAGTCGTTGTGCAGCGTAGTCAGCATCCTTGCCGTTTCGCTATGTCTCAACGTGACTTTGGAGGAGTCTGTCTTCTCGGACTTCTTACCGAACAGACGACTGAAAAAGCCTTTTTTCTTTTTCTTCTGCGCTTCCTGCGCTGATGAAACGACTCTTCTGCTTTCAGACTTGCTCTTTTCTACAATCTTAGGGACTTCTGTTGTAAACCTTGAATGAATATCGTTGCACTCGTGTATCGCATTTCTCATGGCAAGCAAAAGTCTTTCTTTTTCTTTCAACAATTCCTGAACCGAACATATATCTTCATTGGTACAAAGACCGGCTATATTCTGAAGGCGGCTACTAACATCCGCACTAAGCCTGTGGTATTCGTTCGCTGCTGTTGAATCCCAGTCGGCAGCCGTTTCACCGAGCAGGGCCAGTTTGGTGACATGTATGTTCAAATCATACATGCTTTTTCGCCAAAGATGCAGTTCTGCATTTCTATTCTCCATACTACTTCTGTCGCGCCATTCAAATAGGCCGATTCCAATGGTACATCCTACAACAATGGTGGCTATCATTATGCCTAAAGCCATCCATCGGCAGATATGCCCGGTCTGTTTTTTGCGTTCCATATTGCTATTATCTTTTGATATTACTATTACATATTGCCAATTTATATTGTTTTTAGTTGACAAAGATACACTCATAGCTTCGCAATTACGAATTTCTGCTCATTTTATAACAACTTTTATTACTTTAAAAACGATCTGTACGTCGTACATATAAGCTAATTTGCGTATCTTTTACGTTGTTTTTCTTAGTATAATTATACATTTTCATTCTTTTTGTTTACTTTTGCACCGTCTTAGCGGATAGTTCCGCCAATAGGTAATTGATTATTATAACTTAAAAGGAAAGTATGAAAACGAAACTGATTGTTTTGGCGATAAGTTCTCTGGCAATTCTGGCTTCCTGCACAGGAAAGAAGACTATGCCAAATGCTGCAGACAATGATTCTGCAAATGTAGTTGACACCACCGCTTCTAATAAGGACAATGTGGATTTGACGTCTGTTGCAGGAACGTATGAGGGAACTCTCCCGGCAGCAGATTGCCTGGGTATAAAGACAGTGCTCACTATCAATACTGATAGCACCTATCTGTTGAAGCAGGACTATATCGACAAGAAAGATGGTCACGATGAAGCAAGCGGCATTTTTAAAGTGCTTGACGGTAAAGTCCTTATGCTTGTTCGTCCTTCAACAGGTGAACAGACCTTTTATAAGGTTAAGAATGCCAACAGCATCATTATGACAGATTCTATGGGTGTAGAACCTGAAGGTGAGACTGCAAAATTGTATGTACTGAAAAAGAAATAGTACACAGGAATCAAAAAAACGTGGACAGACAATTAAGTCTATTCACGTTTTTTCGATATATGGATTATCATCCTTCAAATCTACTAAGGGTGTTATCTACCTAAGGTATATCTCATGCCGACGGTTATATTGAAATTCAGCGGTTTTTCCTTGTAGATGGTCTGGAGCGAAGAGCTGTCGTCAAAATAATAGCTTATGCCAGGTTCCGCAAAAATGCCGATATTGTTGAGTATGTCAAGTTGTACACCAACAGAGGCATTTACAGACATCTGCAAAGGTTTACTATCAATATCTGTTTTTTCTGTTTTCTTTGTCGTGTTATTGATGACATATTGCTGCGTAATACTTCCAGATACGCATTTCTCTACAAGAACCCCTGCATAGCCATATAGATAGAATCGTTTATATGACCAGGCATTATATTTCACGTTGACAGGTATTCCGACATAGTTCAGCTTTTGCTCGCCAGTGTAATGGTTTTCTTCTGTTCCGTCTTTCATATCAGATGAGAGACGAGTGTATGTCAATCCACTTTCTATGCTTAACCGTGCGTTGAATGCGTATGCTACCTTGAAACCTATACGGACAGGAAAATGGTGCTTGTATTCTGTCCTCACGTCCTTTCCTTGGTTGAAGATGTTGATTCCAAGCATAGGGTCGTCTTCCCAGTCGGAATCGTCAGGACCGACTGCTGTTATAGGGTCACCAATTGACATGATGGTTTTTGTTGTTCCCATCGCACCCATGGCGCTTGTACTTACTGTCCAACGTGACGATGTGGAAGGAGAGAAAGACCGTATTGCGCCAGAATTGCAGGCTACGAGTTGGTTGTGAATGTTGTCACGGTTGTATCTTTTTACATTTTCATTGTCTTTCTCTGGATCCGCAACTTGTTCTTTGCCACTGGTCGTATTGGTTTCATTAGCACTTTTTTCATTATCATCGTTATTGTTATCGGAAGTAGTTTCTGAAGAGATCCAGCTATCAAAAACGGACGATGATATTTCTTTGCCGTTTTCGGATTTCCTTGTCATATCCGTAATGTGCGACATCGAAGAGTTGTCTGCCATGAAATCATTGCAATCACCAGCCGCAAAAGAGCTTTTGACAGATGACTTTATGGTCTTCGTGTATACTTGTTGTCTTGCTAATTCTGATGCATCCCGTTCACTGTATGTATATTTGGAATAGATGGAATATCCCAAAAGTAAAGCTACACTTGCAGCTGCAGCCACACTTGCCATACGACGTAATCTGAATGTTACAGAATACTTGCTGTTTCGTACATATCCACCATTTGCACCAGCCATCTCTTTGCGGATGTCTGTCCAAAGTCCCTCAGGCTCATTTATCTCATAATTGCCCAAGCGGTTGTGTATGTCTTTTTGCCAATTATCTTTCATACGTCAGTTGGAATTGATGGTTCTATATTGTTTTATTTTCTGTACCAGCATTGCCTTGGCTTTGTGCAATTGCGAGGCAGATGTATTCTCCTTTATGCCGAGCAGAGAAGCTATCTCCTTGTGACTCTTGTTGTCAATGACATAGAGATTGAATACAGTACGGTATCCTTCCGGCAGTTCGCGTATGAACTGATATAGTGTTTCGGTCGGTATATCCTCTGTTTCAATACTTCCGCTGTCTGCTATATCCATATCAGCATCTTCTATATATGAAAGAGCTAAGCGGTTCTTCCTGCGAACAAACTTTATTGTCTCGTTAAGCGTAATCCTTGCCATCCATGCCTTTAGCGAACCCTCACCACGATACGTAAAACTATTCAGAGAAGTGAAAATCTTGATGAACGACTCTTGCAGCACATCCTTTATGTCCTCGTCATCCGTGATATAACGTGAGCAGAGTGCAGACAGATACCGCACATGCCTACGGTAAAGCCACTCGGTAGCAGTATTGTCGCCATCGAGAGCCTTTCGCAGCCAGCGTTCCTCTTCTGTTTTTTTTCTGAATGTTATACCGAACATCGTGTCTAATTGTTCAAAAGCTCTGAAAAAAGCAAAGTGCAAGTGCCTGGTCTTTAAGCCATTGGCACCTGCACTCTCTCGTTGCAACGAGCATCCTACTTTGTTACAGTAACAGCCACCGTAGCAGTTTTTTGATTTTTGTCTGTGACAGTGACTGTAGTGCTTCCTTCTTTTACACCCTTTATGGTAAGCTTGGCATCTTTGATGGTTGCAGTTGCTATTTTATCATCCTTGCTTGCAGCTGTATAAGGCGTAGCACCTCCACTGATAGTTATAACATCTTCTTTACCAACGGCAATACTTGTCTTGTCTTTGTCCACAACAACGCCGTCAATCACAGTGACACTCAGGCTTCCAGTTACCTTCTTGGAATCGGTAACAAGAACTGTTGCCTTGCCTGCCTTGACTCCTGTTACGGTGATTGTTGCCTTGTCCACTGTTACGGTTGCGGTCTTGTCATCGCTTGACTTAGCAGTGTAAGTACCATCTCCACCTGCTACCGTTACACTCTGTGTTCCACCGACTGCAACAGAAACGGTTGATGGAGAGAACTTGATGGCAGGTGTTTTGTCATCATCATCAGAGCATGAGGCAAATGCTACAGCAAATACAGCGCAAACGATCAATGTTGCAAACTTGAAGAATTTAATTGATTTCATTTTTCTATAATTTTATTGTTTAACTTATGTGTATAGAACGAATCTGCGTCCAGCTTCGGTTCTAATCACGTTCTTTTTTCGAGTACTCTCATCCCCTAAATAAGGGATAATGTAAAATCTTGCCTGAAAAAATTATTTTTTTTAGTTATTTATTCTATATGATGTGAAATCAATTGGACATCCGGATTGGATATAGAAGAATTAGGATGCATCTTGAGCGACAGTTCTACCGACTTCTTGCCACTGAACGATAGCCAGTTGAGCTTTATCTGCACTTTTTCTGGCTGTTCCTTCCATAGTGAGTTGAGGTTGAAGGCTATGAGTGCATCACCTATCCTTCCACGAATGTCACCTTGTGCGTTGTGACGCAAATCGAATTCATATACATTATCCTTGTTCACACCGCTTACAAGATTGATGATATGCTTGGGTGCCCCTCCCCATAATGTGCGTATGCGGAGCGTAACATAGCCGTCCTCGGCAACAGAAACCCAATCACGCACAATTTCAATAGGGTCATTGCCAAATGCTTTCGCATCTTTTTCCTCTGATCCTTGCGTCATTACTGGCTGTTTGGTACGGATGCTGTCTATCCAATTGACATACACACTCTGTTGGTTGCCTCCGTAGCTTCGTTCTTCTATTGTATAGTTCACCAAAGCCCTCACTTTCTTATCACCAAACGGTGAGGTTTTCATATTGGTAGGTACAAGCGATGTTGATTCATCAAGTTGCATGAAGAATCCTTCTGGTGCAGTAGGATACACCGTTACAAGGGCAGTAGGACGCTGTAACACCTCATTGTTATCATTGTCATCACATGAGTTCAGCGTGAGCGAACTGGCTATCAATCCTATTGCCAAAATTGTTTTCTTTGTAATTCTCATATTTCTTGCTTTTTAGTTTCTACCTATTAAATCATCAAAAAGCAGGAATCTTGCCTGTAAATAATGTTTTTATGAGATTTTTTATTATGCCAACAGAGCAACACCCTTTTATATTGGCGTACTTTTTTGATATCGGTATCATATAGCAATACCATAAGGATAATCGGCTAATGATTGATAAGGGCAATGTTTTCCATAGGTAAAGAATGCAACATTCCATTCCGCCCTTAAAACAAAATCCACAGATATGTAACTATATCTGCGGATTTTGAATGAAGGGTGTTATATATTTTAATCTTTAATCACTTAATTGACTGGTTCAGCATGAACGTAAAAGTAATCATTCTTGGAGTCAGCATCGTCGCGATTGAGAACAAGTGCAATTCTTGTATCAGCAGTTACCCAATATGTAATAATATGCGCTTTTTCAGGAAGAGCCTTGAATAAGGTGCGGTAATGATTTACCTGCTTACCCACTTCGGTTCCCTTGCCATAATGGTTAATCATAAGTTCCGTCAATTCACGAGCCTCCTTTTGCAGAATAGCGACATCATTTCCCTTACCTTTTTCCCCGGAATTGTAGCGCAGTTCAGCATATACCTTGTTCATATCATTGTTGTATGTCCTCGGCTCGTAAACGGTGAAACTACGGCTTTTATCAAGCAAACATGTAGCAGTAAACTCTCTTGGCTTGCTCATCGAAAACTTTCCCCAATCGAAGCATAAGAATTTGTCATTATAGACATTGTGGCGCATTGTATATATATAGACGACACGACCTTTTTTGTAGCCTTCAAAGTAGGAAGTCAAGTTTGGGTTTGTATCGAAGAAGCGAGTTGTCCACGTCAGTGCTGTTTGAGCCTGTCCTGGCTTATGACGATGTACAACATATCTGTCAGGAAGTGAACTGTTATCAGATCTCCAAACAATGGAGTCGAAATACTCCAACGCAGGATTTGGAAGCATTGATGTGCCGAGATGATCCGTCAGCGAGAACTTTACATTTCCAAAAGCTACAATAACACTTCCATTCGTATTCTCTTCAAAATCGTCGGGATTATTGTAGCTCGCACTTACACGGAACTTACAGTCATTAGGAACAGCATTTGTAAAATCTATGTTTGCATCATAATCGTACGTTTTCTTTATCTCCGCAAGTTCGTTGTCCGTCATGCGCTGATAAACCACCATGCCGTAGAATGGTTTCACATTATCATGCTCAACGGTGGTATCGCCCAGTTTCTGCAAGGTGTACATATAGAACTTATTTGACTCTTTTCTTTGAAGCGTAACCACAGACAACACTTGCATATAGCGATTTTGCATACTTTGACTTGCCGAACCGCGCATGATGAATCCTGACACAGCATCATAAAACCATTCTGTCTTGTTATATAACTTACCATCGGTATCGCCATGGTGGAAACCTATCAGATGATCATCTGGCTCAAACCAATAATCTACATATCCGCAGTTATCGACTGTCTTGCGGTAGTCTGTTTGTGAAAGTCTGCCGTTATCCTGCACTTTATACATGCCTATAACTTTCCAGCCATATCCTTTCACCTCATTCTCAACAACTGTGGCTATTGTGGGTTCGCAATCTTCAAGCACACAGCATCCATCGTTGTTAATAGTATAAGTATTATCGAACAGATTGTCATAGTCAGTACCCGGTCCGTTAGGTTCGTCAGTCTTATCACAACCTGTAAAAGAAACGATGCTGAGCATTGTCAGCAGAAACATACAAATTCTTTTCATTTACTTTCATATTTTGGAGGTTAATATTATTGATACTATCTTAGCTTGTTTTTATCGTATTTATGGGATGTATATATTCATATCTGCGGTAAAAACATAAGCTAAGACATTTTATTCTCAATGTTTCTTATTCTATCGGACAAAGCTATGATTTCCAAAAGTACTGCCCAGCAGCCTACAGAAATAAAAATACTGCCTACGAACATAAAAAACGCTCGAGGTGCGCACATTTCAGAACCCGATTCCCAGATACCCTTACTGATAAGTGTGCCTAATAAGATACCACCTATCAGACCGGAATAGGCAATAACGAGGATCATCTTTTCTATAATTGTTCTTTTCATACGTTTCGTTTTATATTGTCTGTTTTTATAAACGCTAAAATAGATATTATATTGCAGTATATACGAACATATCTGCTAATGTTTATGTCAAGTGTATCACCAAAAAGAGCATCGCTAATCCGCGATGCTCTTTTAAAGTTATCAAATAAGCATAGAAGATTATTAATTCTCCATGAACTTCTTGGCAGCTCTGAGCTGACGCCTCATAACACTGAGGAACTCCTGGCTCTCCTGCAGCACGTTCAGATAAACAAGCGAAATCTGCATTAGTGTATTGTCCTTCATTTTCTGCATACGGTCAATATGCTTCTTTCTGAGCACAGAGAGTTCATCCTTGCATTTATCTGCCTCGGTGAGAATCTCCCTGTAATTACTATAGCTGCTTGACTCTATTTGCTCGCAGCACATTTTCATCAGGTCGTTTATCTTCTGGCGTATTGGCATAAATTCCTTGATGTACTCGGAAGGAAGCGGATTGAAGTTGTTGTCAACATGCTCCTTGATAGGGTCGAGCATACGGCGCAGAGTGTAAATGTACTGCTGGTTGCTGTTGGCACCAAGGTGGAACCATGTGTTACGTTCAATGGCAATTTCTGAGGGCGAACGTTTCAAGCCTAACATCTCTTGGCGGCGGAACTTCTTCAACATATCCTGTTCCTTTTTCAGTTCTTTGTTGGCATGGCGCAACTCGCGGGTGTTCTCATCTGCAAGACCATCCATAATGAGATTGAACTCATCCAGAGCAAAGCGGCATATGAAGCTTTGGGTGTGTGATACCTGATAGCGAAGAAAGCCCCATACGGTTTCAGGGTCGGACGAGCGCATCATCAGTTGGAAGGTGTTTTCCTTACTCTCTTCCTTCGCCTTCTTGTTATACTGTATATTGCTGCGTATAAGCATGAAGATAACGAGAGCTATGAAGACTGTCTGCACAAGAATACCTCCAAAATGCATGACAAGACAGACTATGGCGCAGGCTATGAAAGCCACACCAGCTGTGACAAACCATCCACCGATAACACTAAGCACACCTGTTACGCGGAATACGGCACTCTCACGGCTCCATGCTTTGTCGGCAAGCGAAGAACCCATGGCAACCATAAAGGTAACGTAAGTGGTAGAGAGAGGCAACTTGAGATTGGTACCTATGGTGATAAGCATGGAAGCTAATACAAGGTTAACGGCTGCGCGAACCACGTCGAAGGCTGCACTTTTCTCCAGTTCTACATCGTTCTTGTCAAAACGTTTGTTAATCCATAGCTTCAAAGATTTGGGCAGGAAGCGGCTGAGCCAAGAGTCGGCACTCTGGCAGCTGCGTACAATGATGCGTGCTGCTGATGAACTGCCAAACATCTCATCGCCCTCGTTCTGACGGCTCAGGTCTACGGATGTCTTAATTACATTCTGTGCCTTTTTTGAGGTGGCCATGGCGATAATCATCACGAAACCTGCAGCGAGCAGATAGGCAGGAGTTGTCTTGGCACTCTCCATCAATGAGGTCATCATAAAACTGTCAGGTGCTGCACCATTGGCATTTGCCATATAATCATTGTAAGAAGAAAGGCCAGCCAAAGGCACACCGATGAAGTTCACCATGTCATTACCAGCAAAAGCCATTGCCAAAGCAAAGGTGCCCATCAGCACAGTGAGTTTGAAGATGTTGATGCGGCAGAGATGCAAGAACTCCATCACGATGGCAGAAATCACGAATGTGGCGCAAAGCAGCGTACCTATATTCTGGTCTATGAAATCGTGCCATTCTGAAGGCAGGTAAGGACTCTTTCCCAAACCCTTCATAAATATGAAATAGGAGAGAACTGTGAAGGATATACCACCGAAAATGGCAATCGAATAGCGGGAGTGCTTGTGGTAGTTGAAGGTGAAAACCACACGCGAAAGCCACATCACGATAATACCGAATACAAAGGCGATAATCACCGATGAGAAAATACCCATAATCACCTCTAAGGCCTTGTCGCTGTTTAGCAGTACACCGTAGTTGAGACTGTCATCGCCTATCATCTTCAGTGTGGCGAGGATGAAAGCTCCACCCAATAATTCAAATACCAGCGATACGGTGGTAGAGGTTGGCATACCAAACGTGTTGAACAAGTCCAGCACAATAACGTCGGTTACCATGACCGCAAGGAATAGCGTCATTACTTCTTCGAAAGTGAAGTGGTCTGGACTTATGAGACCATGGCGGGCGATGTCCATCATTCCCGATGACATAATGGCTCCAAGCACCACGCCAAAGGAGGCTATGATAAGAACTGTGCGGAACTTTGCAACTTTAGCCCCGATGGCAGACTGCAGGAAGTTGACAGCATCGTTGCTGACTCCCACAAAGAGATCGAACACTGCCAAACAGAGCAGGAAGATCACAATACATAGATAAACTGTACCCATTTTTTTTGATAAATTATTGTTTCTTACTGAAAATACAAAACGAGGCTTTTCTTAGTCTGCTTTTTTAGCCTTTCACCTGCATTACCTAAGTTGTGTTAGCCATCGTCTTCTTTTTGGGCGCAAAAATACTAATATGGTATTACAGTTTATTTGAAGAAATATTAAAAAACTATTAGAAAATAGTGAACTTTCTGTTTCATTCACCTTTCTCCTACTTTGATAGTACTCCCTTGTGTGCCATAATAGAAGTAGTGTCTTTCATCTATTTTTCGCCTTTACAGTCAAGAGAGAATCCTTTTGTGTAGTATTAGAAAATAAGCGTTTTACAAAGCCATTTCCTGTATAATAACAAAATGCCCGCAAAACCAATTTTTTGGAATTGCGGACAAAAATGAATAGTTTTATATAATGTTAGAAAGCTGCAACATTATTAATACATGGTGTACCCTTGGCATCATCGAATACAATGCGAAGACCATTGGTCTTTACCTTGTCAAATCGCAGGATACGCTTGTAACCGATTGTGGTTGTCTCTTCCTTTTGACTGAGCTTTACCCAGTTCTTGCCCTGAAGATAATATACAGTGAATGCTTTCACACGCTGTCCTAAAGGTATATACTCCTGGAGCAAAAGTCGAGATATTTCTCGTTCTTTACCAAGACGGAACTCAATGCTTGCACCCTTAACCTTTTTAGAGGCCCAGAATGTGTCGTATTTTCCGTCATTAACGTTTTTACCGACATTCTTACCTTGCTGGCTGTCCACTTTAGGAGTAACACCTTTAAGGACATTTACAGACATCTCCTGCAGGATTCTCTTGTGGAAGTTAACTGCATTGGCAGAGTCTATTGGATGTATCAGTCCGTCTTTATCAACAGGGAAGTTGAGCAGGAATGTTGCATTGTGTCCCACGCTTCTGTAATAAAGGTCACATAACTGATCTACGGTTTTTACCTTACTGTCTTCTTTTTCATGATAGAACCATCCCGGTCTAATAGATACATCGCATTCTGCAGGTGTCCATTGATCACCATTCTCCCAACCGAACTGCAGTTGCTTTGGCTTGTCGTAACCAGGATAAACTGTATTTGAAGGAATCATTGCCCAGTTGGTTTCACCTGCAAATCCATTCTCATTGCCTACCCAACGGCATCCAGGACCACCGTCGCCAAAGATGATAGCATTTGGCTGCAAGCTATCAACAATCTGGTACAGTTTGTCAAACTCATAGTAGTTCTTGCGGTCAATGGTTCGCATCTCTGCTGCACCGCCATACCATCCGTCACCACCATTGGCACCATCAAACCAAACCTCGAAAATATCACCATAGTTGCTAAGCAACTCTTTTAGCTGTCGCTTATAATACTCTACGTAATATTTGGAACCATAGCTTGTCTGATTTCTATCCCATGGTGAGAGATATACGCCGAATTTCAAACCATACTTCTTGCAAGCTTTTGAGAGTTCTCCAACAAGATCACCTTTACCGTCTTTGTACGGAGAGTTACGGATACAGTAGTCGGTAGTATGAGTTGGCCACAGACAGAAACCGTCATGGTGTTTTGCTGTAATGATGACACCTTTCATGCCAGCAGCGACAAGAGTTCTTGCCCACTGCTCACAGTCTAATTTCTTTGGATTAAAGGTCTTGACGTCAGAATCACCATATCCCCATTCCTTATCATTGAATGTATTCAATCCGAAATGGATGAAAGCATAGGTCTCCATCTTCTGCCATTCAACCTGTGCTTGACTCGGAACCGGGAGAATAGGTTTCACTCCGTTCTTGCTACTCTGTCCCAAAGTTGTCAGTGCTGTAGTACCCACCAACAAGAGTGTAATGAATAATTTCTTTTTCATTTTTGTTTGATATTTAATGATGTTATAGATTGCAGTCTCACTCTGATTTCTCAGAGTGAGGACTATTTGGTTATCTTACAGGACGAATCA
>JAJXAL010000083.1:0-18119 GCA_021628325.1 Segatella copri
TTACAGGGCGACAGGTTTGCGTCCGTAATTACCCAGGGCGATGCCCTGGGCTAGGGGCTTCTGCCCTTACAGGGCGTGTGGGGCTTACATGCGAAACTTGAATAAAGAGACAGAAGAATTTATGGGTAATTTTCGATTTAAACAGTTTGAGATAGAGCAAGACCGTTGTGCCATGAAAGTGGGAACTGACGGCGTTTTGCTGGGTGCCTGGGCGCAAGGTGGCAGGCGGATTCTGGACATCGGTTCCGGAACGGGACTGATTTCGCTCATGATGGCGCAGCGTTTTCCAGAGGCTGAAGTCGTGGGGATTGATATGGATGCTGATGCTTGCGGACAGGCTAAGGAGAATGTGATGGCAAGTCCGTTTCGCGACAGGGTGGAAATAGAATGTTGCAGGTTGCAGGATTTCGGGGCTGATGGTTGTGCATCAGAAACTGCTGGCTTGAAAAGTGGTGCTTTGGAAACTGCTGAAGGTTTGAAGGCTGCCGGTGTTTTTGATGCGATAGTGAGCAATCCTCCGTTCTTTGTAGATAGCTTGAAAAATCCGGACAGTAAGAGGATGATGGCGAGACATACGGACAGTCTTCCGTTCCGCGATTTGTTTGCGGGTGTAAAACGGCTGCTTTCTGATGATGGTATTTTCTCTGCAATTGTTCCCGTAGAAGTAGTGGAGCAGTTTGTCGCAGAATCTTGTATATTAGGCTTTTATCTTATACGAAAGTGTGGTGTAAAGACGGTAGAGCGTAAGCAGCCCAAGCGCTTTATGCTGAGTTTTGCCAAGCATCGCATTTCGCCTTATGAAGAGCATGTTGAAACGATGATGGATTCGCAGGGAAACCGCTCGGAATGGTATAGGAAAATAACGGAAGAATTTTACCTTTTCTAGGAGTGTTGAATGTTGAGTGTTGAATGTTGAATGTTGAATGAACACTCCCTCTAAATTCAACATTCAACATTCAACACTCAACATTCCCTTAAAGGTTCAGCTTCTTCTGTACCAGTTTGCTGATAGCTTCTACTCTTTTGCTCTGGCGCTGGATGTCTTTATGAATATCATCGCGCACGGCATTGATGTCGTTGAAGAAATCGGCAAAGGCAGACTGAAACATGTTCGGCTTGCGGTCGTTCTTGTTGGCAAATGGGTTCACCAGCATCTTGATTCCCTTTTCTTCCAGGTGAACATCAATCTCTGCACCCGTCATCACAGGGTCGCCATCATAATGGATTACGCCTGGCTGACTGCGGGTGATATGGAGCTTCTTGCAGCGGAACGACTTGATTTTCGAATTCTTGTCTAACGTCTTGTTGAACATGTCGAAACTTACCTGAGGCGCCTCGATTACATCGAATGGTTCCATGATGACGACATCCATCAAACCGTCGCTCATGGATGCTTGAGGGGCAATATAGGCATTGTTGCCATACTGAGATGCGTTGGCACAGGAAATGAGGAACGCCTTATACTGTTTGGTGCCCGTCTCGTCCTCCAGCGTGTAAGTCTCAGGCTTATACTTCAATCCCTCGCGCAGGATATTTTCAGCATAAGTGATAGGACCACGCTTGCCGCTCTCGGCAAACTTCATGCTGACGAAAGCGTCAAAGCCCATGCCGCAGGTGCAGAAGAACGGGTGGTCGTTGATGACACCATAATCCAGATCTCTAATCTGGCATTGGTTGATTACCTCGATGCATTTCTTCAGGTTCATCGGGAGCAGCAGATGTCTTGCCAATCCGTTGCCCGAACCGCAAGGCAGAATGCCGAGGGCAGTATCGGAGTGAACCAGTGAGCGGGCCACCTCGTTGACGGTTCCGTCACCACCAACCGCCACAACCACATCTACATGGTTGGTCTTCGCTTCGGTAGCAATTTCCGAAGCGTGCCCAGCTCTTTCAGTCATTCTTATCTCGTACTCAAAAAGCTCTTTGTCCAAACCAGAATCTATCAGACTGGGAACTGCCGCCTTGCTGGCTGTTCCTGAAATCGGATTCATGATGAAAAGTATCTTTTTCTTCATTATATAGTCAAGAGTTTGTAAAATTTAGGCTGCAAAAGTAATAAAAATACCCAAAATAACAAGAAATATCGATTAAAAAAACTATAAAAGTAAACTTTCTTATAAAAAAAGCCGTTTATTGAGTTCTTTTTTGTATCTTTGCACCCTGAAAGTTAGAAAAGTATAAAAAAAGAAAATAAAGTACACCTATTAATAATGGGACAATTACAAGAAAGATACAAGAATTATCGTGAACCTCAGAAGTATATGGCTGCCGGTGTGTATCCATATTTCCGCGAGATCACAAGTAAGCAGATGACAGAGGTAACCGACATCGATGGTCATAAGATTCTGATGTTCGGTTCTAATGCTTATCAGGGTTTGACTAATGACCAGCGTGTTATTGATGCAGCAAAGGCTGCGCTCGACAAGTATGGTTCTGGTTGTGCAGGAAGCCGTTTCCTCAATGGTACGCTCGATTTGCACGTGCAGCTCGAAAAGGAGCTTGCTGAGTTTATGGGCAAGGATGAAACTTTGTGTTTCTCTACAGGATTCTCTGTAAACCAGGGTGTCTTGGCTTGCGTAGTAGGTCGTAACGACTATATTATCTGCGATGACCGCGACCACGCAAGTATCGTAGATGGCCGCCGCCTCTCATTCGCTACCCAGCTCCACTACAAGCACAACGATATGGAAGATTTGGAGCGCGTGCTCTCTAAGCTCCCTCAGGAGGCTATCAAGCTCATCGTTGTTGACGGTGTGTTCTCTATGGAGGGCGACCTGGCTAACTTGCCTGAGATTGTAAAGCTCAAGCATAAGTACAACTGCTCTATCATGGTAGACGAGGCTCATGGTCTTGGCGTATTCGGCAAGCAGGGTCGTGGTGTATGCGACCACTTCGGTCTGACCGACGAGGTAGACCTCATCATGGGTACATTCTCTAAGAGTCTGGCTTCTATCGGTGGTTTCATCGCATCAGACAAGGATACTATCAACTTCCTCCGTCACAACTGCCGTACTTACATCTTCAGCGCCTCTAACACTCCAGCTGCCACAGCAGCAGCTCTCGAGGCTCTCCACATCATTCAGAATGAGCCAGAGCGTTTCGAGAATCTCTGGGATGTAACCAACTATGCCTTGAAGCGTTTCCGCGAGGAAGGTTTCGAGATTGGCGAGACAGAGAGTCCTATCATTCCTCTCTACGTACGCGATGCTGAGAAGACATTCGTTGTTACCAAGATGGCTTACGATGCAGGTGTGTTCATCAACCCTGTTATTCCTCCAGCTTGTGCTCCTCAGGATACATTGGTACGTTTCGCACTCATGGCTACTCATACAAGAGAGCAGGTAGAGCAGGCTGTCCAGATCTTGAAGAAGATTTTCGTAGAAGAGGGAATCATCAAGTAAAATCAGATTTGCCGGTCTTCTCGGTTTGACAGATTCGGGCTGCCGGTTTCTGATTTAAAAGTTCAGCAAGTATGGTTGCGGTTCTTTGCCGCTACTATATATAATAAGGTATAAGGGCAATTCCGGATAGGGGTTGCCCTTATTTTTTGCCTGTTTCCTAGCCATTTTGCATTTAAATGCATATTTTTTTGAAAAAAGTTAGGTAAAAATTTGGTGGAATCGAAAAAATGTAGTACCTTTGCACTCGCAATTCAGAAATGATGCTTAAAGCAATGCTTAAGAGGTATCGTAGAGATGAGTAAGCGGGGTGTAGCGCAGCCCGGTAGCGCTCCTGTTTTGGGAACAGGTGGTCGCAGGTTCGAATCCTGTCGCCCCGACACAAGAAAGCTAAGAAGAGACAAATCTTCTTAGCTTTTTTGCTATATAAAACTCCCGCCCTGGATGGGCTGGAGGGGGATAACGGAACTGAGTAATTATTATATACGTTTTAATTTTATAGAATCATGATTATAACGATAGCGCGCCAGTGTGGATGTGGCGCTATTCGCGTGGGCAAGCTGCTCGCCGAAAAGTATGGTATTCCTTTTTATACCCGTAAAAATATGATGGAAATGGCTGAACAGAGAGGAGTGCTCGACGAGATGGAGGCTTTCTTCGATGAGCGGCCGGTAGATGAACTGCTCTTCTCGATGTCGTCGCTTGGCGAAACGCAGAGGGCGCTGACAGAAAAACCGCTCCGTACACTTGCCGATATGATAGGCGATGAAGACTGTATCATCATCGGCCGTTGCGGAAACTATATCTTCCGCGAGCGCAAAGACCTGATTTCTGTTTTCCTGAGCGGCAATCTGGAGGCTCGCATCAAGGATATTCAGGAAGAACAGGGACTTTCGTATGAGGAAGCTGAGGAGTTTGTAGAGCATACCGAGGATTGCAGAGTGGCTTATCATAAGTATTATACAGGCCTTACCTGGGGAAATGCCGATGATTACGACATCTGCCTGGATACTGTGCGCCTGGGCGTAGAAGAGACGGCAAGCCTCATTGAGCAGTACGTTAGCTTGATATAAATTTAAAGTAATTCAACATGAAGTTTTTAATTCAATTTTTGATAATCATAGCGTTCTCCTTTGCAGGGGAATTGCTCCATTTTTTGCTGCCATTGCCTATTCCGGCAAGCATCTATGGCATCATCCTGCTCTTCCTTGCACTGGAAACAAAACTGATTAAGGTGAAGCATATCCGCGAAACCAGCAGTTTCCTCATTGCCATCATGCCCGTGATGTTTATTCCGGCTGCCGTAGGACTGATTGATTCTTATCAGGATATCGGCAATGCATGGTTCCAGTATATCGTAGTTACGGTGGTCAGCACCTTCGTCGTGATGGGTGCTTCGGGCTGGATTACGCAGTTGGTAATCAGAAAAGGAAAGGAGGCGAAGAAATGAACCAGTTGTTCCAGGATTCTGTCTTCTTCGGCGTTCTCATCAGTCTGGCAGCCTACGGCATAGGCATGCTGCTGAAGCTGAAGACGGGATGGTCGCTGATGAACCCGCTGCTCATCTCCATCATCCTCGTTATCATCACACTCCTGCTGACGGGCGTAGATTACAAGACCTATTCGGCGGGCGCCAACAGCATCAGCTATCTGCTCACACCAGCCACCATCTGTCTGGCTGTGCCACTTTATCAGCAGGTTGAGCTTCTGAAGAAGAATTATCGGGCTGTGCTGATAGGCATTGTTTCGGGCGTGCTGGCGAGTCTCTGCTCCGTGCTCATTCTCGCCCTCATCTTCCATTTCGACCATGCGTCCTACGTTACCTTCCTGCCTAAGAGCATCACTACCGCCATCGGTATCGGCGTTTCTGAGGAATTGGGCGGTCATGTTTCGGTTTCGGTGGTTGTCATCATCGTAACGGGTGTGCTGGGCAACATCTTTGCCGAGAAGTTCCTGAAGCTTCTCTCCATCA
This sequence comes from Segatella copri, assembly GCA_021628325.1. Classification (GTDB taxonomy): domain Bacteria; phylum Bacteroidota; class Bacteroidia; order Bacteroidales; family Bacteroidaceae; genus Prevotella; species Prevotella copri_R. Next base: position 5,371 of record JAJXAL010000083.1, read on the forward strand.
AAGAGCCTATTGCCAAAGGTATCGCCATCGGCTGTTCTGCCCATGCGCTGGGTACGGCAAAGGCGATGGAGATGGGTACCATAGAGGGAGCCATGAGTAGTCTGAGTATCATGGTTTGCGGTGTGATGACGGTTGTTGGCTCATCCATCTTTGCTCTGTTTATGTAGAGGCAGATACAATAATATTTCCCTTTTTCCGTTTTTATAGATATGAAACGGAAAAAGGGATTTTTGTATATAATGGGTGTAGGGATGGCGATGAGCGCCCTGCTTGTCAGTTGTGCCGACGATGAGGATTTCTCAACGTCGAGGGGAGATGTGCTCTCGTTTTCGGTAGATACGCTGAAGATGGACACCACCTTCTCGAATGTGCCTACGCCTACCCGAAGCTTCTGGGTTTACAACCGTACGGGCAAGGCTCTGCGCTGCCAGTCGGTGCGGCTGGAAAATGGTAACCAGAAGGGCTACCGGGTGAATGTTGACGGCTCTTATCTGGGCACCGAAGCGGGATTCCAGACGCAGAATGTGGAGATCAGGAAGGGTGACAGCATACGTGTGTTCGTAGAACTGACTTCGGCGATGCAGAACAGCGAAGAGCCGCAGCTGGTGAGCGACAACCTAGTGTTTGCGCTGGAAAGTGGCGTAGAGCAGAAGGTGAACCTGAGGGCGTTTTCATGGGATGCGATGAAACTCAATTCGCTCGAGGTGAAGGAAGACAAGCTTCTGGAGAGCACGCTGCCGGTTGTGGTTTATGGCGGCATCAGGGTTGATGAGGCGGCTACGCTGACCATTGCTCCGGGCACCCAACTCTATTTCCACGAGAATGCGGGTTTGCAGGTGTTCGGGTCGCTGAAGATTGAGGGCGAAAAGGACAGGAAAGTGGTGATGCGGGGCGACCGGCTGGACCACATGTTCGATTATCTGCCTTATGACCGCACACCGGGACAATGGCAGGGCATCAGACTGATGTCTTCGGCTCATGACTGCAGGATTTCGTTTGCTGATATTCATAGTGCTTACGATGCTGTGATGATAGAAGCGGGCGATGCTACGAAGCAGAAACTGCTCATCGAGAATGCTACGATTCATAACAGTCAGGGCTACGGTGTGAGGGTTGATTCTGCCAAGGTGCAGATTTATAACTCGCAGATAACCAACTGTCTGAAGCATCCGCTCTATGTTGAGGGTGGCGATGTTGAGGTAAACGGCTGCACCATAGCCCAGTTCTATCCGTTTGACGGGCGCCGCGAGTCTGCCATCGGTTTTGCCTCTCCACTGCCTCGTTTCGAGGTGAGAAATTCGCTCGTAACGGGCTATCATGATGATGAGGTGGTATGGGAGGCTCCGAAAGAGGAGGATGCCTTCAATTTCCTCTTCGACCATTGTGTGTTGCGCACGGAGAAGCTGGAGACGGACGACAGTCTGAAGTTCACCCATGTGGTTTATGAGGACATCAAGGATACGACGGTGTTTGCCGAGAAGCATTTCCGCCTTTTCGACACCGACAATCTGAAGTATGATTTCCATCTGCGCAAGGAGTCGGCAGCAATAGGAAAGGCAGATGCGGAAACGCTTCCGGCAACCGACCGTGATGGTTTGCCGAGAAAGAAAGAGCAGCCTGCCGCAGGATGCTTTGAGTATAGGGAGGAATAATGAGTAAATAAGAAAGCCCTGCAGGAAAGTTTGCATGATGCAAACTTCCTGTAGGGCTTTTTCTTATATCCTGAGCCCCTTTTTTAAAGTGGGCTCTGTAATCTTATTCCTTCATGTTTGAATCTACGAAGCAGAAGGGGAGAAGGTCTTTGATGCTGTCGAAGCAGTAGGTGCCGTTCTCTCCATAGAGCAGGATGCGTACGGGGCGCTGGTAGCGGTCTTCCATCTCCAGTATCACCTGGCGGCAGGCTCCGCATGGCGAGATAGGCGACTTGAGGAAACCATTCCCGTTTCTCGCTGCTATGGCGAGCGTCAGGATAGGCTGGTCGGGATAGTTGCTCTGGGCACCGAAGATGGCGCTGCGCTCGGCACAGAGTCCCGAAGGGAAGGCGGCGTTCTCCTGGTTGGCTCCAATCACTATTCTGCCGTCGGCCAGAAGCAGGGCTGCTCCCACATAGAAGTGGCTGTAGTTAGCATACGCATTGCTGGTGGCAGCCTTCGCCCTGTTTACGAGCTCCTGCTCCTGCTGGCTCAACTCTGAGAGCTGAGCCACCATGTATCTGATGTTTAGGTTTTGCTCTTTCATAGATATAATGTTTTTATGATTTCTTTATTTCGTGTAGAAGTCGATGATGTCCTGCAGCGCCTTCTTGCATACCGGGCAGAATTCCGGCGTTTCGTTGATGCGCATACGGCAGTCCTGCACACCGCGGTAAACGCCCTTCACGCTGTATCCGGCACCTTCGAAGACACCCACCTTGCTCACCGCCTCCTTCTCTTTCTTTGAGAGCGGAGTAGGAATCTTGGTCTTCTTGTCTATCATGTTCTCCCATTTTCCGTTGAAATCGGCAAGGGTAGTGATGTTCTTCTCCCAAGGCTCTACATCGTGAGGATACATCGGTATCTGCTCCTGCTCGTAGGCGTATTCATCGGCAAGTCCGGCAAAGGAATGGCCAAACTCATGCACCACTACCGGCTTGAACCATTTCTGGTGGCAGGTGGTGAGATTGTATGAATTGAGGATGCCGCCACCGCCATACTTATCCGAATTTACCAGCACGATGATGTGCTCGTAAGGGGTACCTGCCAGCCAGTTGTGCAGGTCTTTGAGATGCAGGGTGGTAAGGTAGCGGTCGCTGTAGAAGGTGTCGAAATGAGAGCTGAGGGCGGTTTCGTGCCAGATGCTCTGGGCTGGGATGCTAGGTCCGCTCTGCTTGGATGGCGACTTTACGGCTACGATGTTGAATCGGTCTCTCATGCTCTTGAAGGGTTCGTGGGCGAAGATGGCCTCTGTAGCCTCCTGCGCATCTTTCAGGAAGACAGGCATCTCTGCATCGGTATAGCCTTCAGCCACGTATGCGATGTGGATGCATCGGGTGGTGTCGGCAGCCTGCTGCAGGGTGACGTATGGTGTAGGCTTGTTGCCTTTCTGATGAATCAGAATGTCCTTCGGCGCTACCTGGTGGGTGAGCGTGGTGGTTATCTCGCGGCGGTTGTTGCGCAGGTCGAGGGTGATGTCTACGGTATCTTTCGGCATCGGAACGAGGAATACGTTCTCGAAACTCTGCGTGTTCTTCTCTGCCTCTGGATAGGAGAGCCATTCCTGGAAGAGGGTGGAGAAGGAGTTGCGGTAGATGATTTTGCCCGAGCGGTGGTCGCGTACGGTTATCTGTCCGTTGCCCTCTACCGGGAGTTCGGCCAGTCGCTGCCGTTTGCCGTACCAGCGTGGCATTACGTTGAGTTCGTCTACGGCTATCATCTGCTGCTTCTGGTTGCCGGCAAAGGTATAGTCTACCCGCAGCGTCTTGTCTGTGAAATAGTCGTCAAAGTTTTGCGCCTTTATGGTGCCGGGCGCCATCAGCATCGCCATGGTGGCGAGGGATAATATCATTCTCTTCATTGTATTTTCATTTAAAATTCACATTCACATTCACATTTCTCACCGAATCACCAAGTGACCTCACCGAATCACCAAGTGACCGAATCACTAATCACTTATCTCACCCTCAGCCGTGTTCCTACGCTTACCGGGATGTTAGGGTCGAGATGGTTCATCTTGTAGAGTTTCTCCAGTCGGATGCCATACTTCTGCGAGATGGTGTACATGCTTTCGCCCGGCTGTATCACGTGAGGGCGCTTCTTATACTGCTTAGGTGCCTTGGAACGTTTCTTCTTCAGATAGATGATGTCGCCCTTGTGCAGCACGGCGTGCTTGTTGCGCTCGTTGTAGCGAGCCAGTTTGCGCCAGCTGATGCCCACCTCCTTGCCTATGCTCTTGAAGGTGTCGCCTTCGCGGGCATAGAGATAGTAATTCTTGTTGAAGATATGGATAGGGTGCAGCAATCCTTCGGCGTTTACAGGCTGGTCGGTACCGCTGTGGGTAGCCATGAAGCGGTCGTAGCGCTTGGCCTTGTCATACTGGTTGAGCTTGTAGAGCTCTATAATCTGTATCAGCTTGCTGGCATACTGTGGGTTGGTGGCGTAGCCGCAGGCTTTCAGTCCGCGAGCCCATCCCTTGTAGTCGTGCTGCGAGAGTTCGAAGAGGCGTGCGTAGCGTGGCTGGCGCGCCAGAAACTTGCTGTGGTCTTCGTAGCTGTCTCTTGCGTCCTGGTATACGCGGAAGCATTCGCCCCGGGCATCATCGTCGTGGTACTGGGTTGGTCCCGTCCAGTTGTGACATTTTATGCCGAAGTGGTTGTTGCCCTGGCGTACGAGGTCGCTCCTTCCTGCCGCACTCTCAAACAGTCCCTGTGCTAGGGTGATGCTGGCTGGAATGCGGTAACGGAGCATCTGCTCGATGGCAAGATCCTTATACTGGTTGATATATGTCTGATAGGCCTGGTTCCACTTCAGCTGTGCGCCCATCGGGAGGCAGCAGAGCAGAGCGAGCCCTAAAATGTTTGCTTTTAGATGATTCATTCTGCAAAAATATAAAAAAAAACGGATAAATCGCGGTTTATTACAAAATTTTTAATATCTTTGCACAAAATATGACATACAAATGCAGGGGCTATCTGTCTCTTCTGAGAGAAACTGGCTTGTTTTGTAGAAATAATGATTTTAATAATGAAAACTCGTACAAAAGTAATTATAGCTATCGGCTCTAACAGAAATCAGGAGGAGAATGTGTTGAAGGCGCATGAACATCTGAGTTGTATGTTCAGGAACTGCCTCTTCGGTCCGCGCATGTGGACTGAGCCTATCGGACTGGAGAATTCAGACAAGTTTCTGAATCAGGTGATGTTGGGGGAGACCATCTGCTCTAAGAAGTCTGTGCTTGCTGCGCTGCGGAGTGTGGAGCAGAGATGCGGACGCAGAATCCGTGGTCCTTATCGTAAGGTAGATGTTCCGCTGGATCTCGACCTTCTGCTCTATGGCGATGAGAAATTGCACGAGAGCGAGTGGGAGCGTGATTATATTCAGAGTTCTATCAGCTACCTCGAAGAGAAGGATGCTAAGAGATAATGATTTTGGCACGGAAAAAAACGGGAAACCCGAATCTGGTATGTAGATTTACAATACCGGATTCGGGTTTTCTGTTGTAAGATTGAGTTCTATCACTCTTCCTTCTTTCAGCGACTTCTGCACGTTGATGATGCGCTGGTTGCTGCTGCCCCTGAAGAAGAGGTCTTCATCGCGCAATGCCTGTACGAAGGGACCGTCTACCAATACATCGATTTGGCGGAGGAGTTCCAGCTGCTCGGGATTCTTCACGAGATTTTCGAAGAGATAGCCCGTAAAGCACCAGATGCTCTTGCTGCTCTGCTCCCTGATGGCGCGTGCCAGCTCGGCAAAGCCCTTTGCCTGAAACATAGGGTCGCCGCCCGAGAAGGTGACGTTGGCGAAGGGGTCGCTCATGATTTCCTTCATCAGCTCGTCGGTAGAGGTCATCGTGCCGTGGCTGATGTCCCACGACTGCGGATTATGGCAGCCCGGACAATGGTTGGGGCATCCCGCACAGTAAATGGATGTGCGGAAGCCCGGACCGTCTACCATCGTATCATGTACGATGCTTAATACGCTGATCATTTTACTTTTCTCCTCCGATATGGGTTACTCGGTCGTGGAGCTCGGCAAGCTTGCCGCTGTTCCAGCGGTCTGTAGTACCTACCAGATAACCGGTGATGCGCTGCAGCTTGTCGATGTGGTGGCTGCCGCACTTAGGACAAACCTCGAGGTGGGCGTCAGCATTCTCGTAGCCGCAGTCGAGACAGCGGTTGCGGTTGTGGTTTACTGAGCCGTAACCCATGTTGTACTTATCCATCATGTCTACCACGCTCTCGATAACAGAAGGGTTGTGGGTAGCATCGCCGTCAATCTCTACATAGAAGATGTGGCCGCCGCGGGTCAGGTCGTGGTATGGAGCCTCGACCTGTGCCTTCTTCAGGGCTGTACACTTATAGTATACAGGCACGTGGTTAGAGTTGGTATAATAGTCGCGGTCTGTAACGCCAGGGATGACGCCAAACTGCTTTCTGTCCTTCTTTGTGAACTTACCGCTCAATCCCTCGGCTGGAGTAGCCAGGATAGAGTAGTTGTGATGATACTGCTCGCTGAACTCGTTGGCACGGTCGCGCATGTAGGTAACAATCTTCAGTCCCAGCTCCTGTGCCTTCTCGCTCTCGCCGTGGTGCTTGCCGATGAGGGCAACGAGGCATTCTGCCAATCCGATGAAGCCGATACCCAGGGTTCCGTGGTTGATAACGCTCTCGATGGTCTCTTCCGGCTTCAGGTTTTCTGCGCCTACCCAGAGATACTTCATGAGCAGAGGGAACTGCTTGGCCATCGCCGTCTTCTGGAACTGGAAGCGCTCGTCGAGCTGCTTGGCTGTGATGTCGAGGATATTGTCGAGCTTGGCAAAGAACATGTCGATGCGCTGCTTTTCGTCTTCGATGCCCATGCACTCGATGGCGAGCTTCACGATGTTGATGGTAGAGAAGCTCAGGTTACCGCGGGCGATGCTGGTCTTCTCGCCCCAGCGGTCTTCGAACACGCGGGTACGGCAGCCCATGGTTGCAATCTCCCACTTGTAGCGCTCCGGATCATCAGCACGCCACTTCTCGTTCTGGTTGAAGGTAGCGTCGAGGTTCAGGAAGTTAGGGAAGAAACGGCGGGCTGTTACCTTGCAGGCCAGCTTGTAGAGGTCGTAGTTTCTGTCCTCAGGCAGATAGTTTACGCCTCTCTTCTTCTTCCATATCTGGATAGGGAAGATGGCAGTTTCGCCATTGCCTACGCCCTGATAGGTGCTCTGCAGGATTTCGCGCATGATGCAGCGGCCCTCGGCACTTGTATCGGTACCGTAGTTGATGCTTGAGAATACTACCTGGTTACCGCCGCGGCTGTGGATGGTGTTCATGTTGTGGATGAATGCCTCCATCGCCTGATGCACGCGGTTCACGGTCTTGTTGATGGCGTGCTGCTCCAGGCGTTCGCGGCCCTGCAGTCCGTCGAGCGGCTTCTCCAGGTAGTCGTCGATTGGCGCATCATAGAGGTTGCTCAGGTCTTCGCCTGTCAGCTTCTCCAGGTTCTTCACCTCTTCCTGGTACGACATGCGTACGTATGGAGCCAGATAGAAGTCGAAGGCTGGGATAGCCTGACCGCCGTGCATCTCGTTCTGGCAGGTCTCGAGAGAGATACATGCCAGCACGGCTGCGGTCTCGATGCGCTTGGCAGGACGGCTTGAACCGTGACCGGCTGTGAAACCGTGGTTCAGAATCACGTCGAGCGGATGCTGCACGCAGGTGAGACTCTTGGTTGGGTAATAGTCCTTATCGTGAATATGTATATAGTTGTGCATGACGGCGTCGCGTACATCCTCAGAGAGGAGGTAGTCGTCGACGAATGGTTTGGTTGTTTCTGAAGCGAACTTCATCATCATGCCGGCTGGTGTGTCGGCATTCATGTTGGCGTTTTCACGGGTGATGTCGTTGTTCTTGGCATTGACGATGCTCATGAATACGTCGCGTGTCTTCGCCTTGCGGGCGATGTTACGCTGGTTACGGTATGCGATATACTTCTGGGCAACATCCTTGCGGGCACTCTTCATGAGCTCCATCTCGATGGCGTCCTGAATGGCCTCAACGCTCATCTGGCTCTTGCCGCGATAAGAGATGTGGTCGGTTATCTGCTCGATAAGGGTTGTATCTTCACCCTTGTCGGTATGCAACATGGCCTTGCGAATGGCTGCCATGATTTTCTGTTCGTTGAATCCAACGATGCGTCCGTCACGCTTTACTACTGTCTGGATCATTTTAGTATTACTTTTACGATTGATGTTTAAATTACTTAGTATTAAGTCATTATGACTTGAAGAGGTAGATAGGTACCTCCTTTTGACATTGCAAAGATATAAAATATTTCTGAAAGTAATTACTTTTGGACAACTTTTTTATCGTTAAAAAATATTAAGTCGCTGATAATCAGGAGGAAACGAAAAAGTTTTGGAAAACTTTGACAAATTTCCGTTTCCCGAAACGTTTAAGTTGTTATCTATCAGCGTGTTGCGCATTTTGTGCGCTTGTGTGCGTTTTTCCCTTGTTGTCTGTGCTTTGTGACAGGATGGAGAAAGCAAATCGCCGCAACGCCCGTGTATAGGGCATTGCGGCGATTCGGGGGTGATTATTTTGCTTGTCGCTTATAGTCGAGCGCTGCTCCGATGGCGGTGCAGAATTCCGAGTATTTCGGTATCCTGAATCTCACTCCGTAGAGTTTCTCCATGGCTGGGAACACCTCGCGGCATTGCGGCAGCAGGGTGAGGTTGCCGATGAGCACGAAATCCTTGATGCCCGATTCGAGCGATGAGAGGATGGTAGCCGAACCTATCGACTGCAGCACCATCCAGATGAGTCCCATGGCGATGTCTTCGCGCGAAGCGTTGGCCTTGGCGTTGCTGAAGAGCGATGCGGTGGCGTTCATCGGGAGTCCGGGCAGAGGCTTGGCGCTGATGTCGCCTATCAGCAGGTTTATCTTGCTCACGTCGCCGTCCTTGGCGAGGTTGATGATCTGCTTGATGTCATCGGTCTTGAGCATGATGCGGCTCAGTCCTGCCAGGGTTCCGCCGCCTATGCCGATGCCTCCTATGTGCCTTATCTCGTTGTCATCGCATTTTACGAGCGATGTACCGGTTCCCATGCTCACCACGATCATGCGGTCGAGCTTGCTCTCGTATCGGGCGCCCAGTCCGTCGGCCACGAATTCCTCGCTCTTCGAGGTAGGCAGTCCGTAGATGGGCTCGTCGATATAGGCTGAACCTACGCCTGTGAGCATTACCTGTTCTACATCGCTCAGCGCAATCTTGTTGTCGTGAAGATACTTGCCGAAGGCTCCGTAGAGCGAGGTGATAGGGTCGGTGGCTTTGATGCGGATGGGGCTAACCACCACGCCGCTTTCATCGATGCCCACAATCTTGGTCGTAGAGATGCCTACGTCGATTCCTATAACAATCTTTTTCATTCCTTTATATATATAATAATGTGTATTTTCGCAGATGATGCCCCTCTAGAGCACGCCCATCTTGCAGAAGGTGATGAGCACAGCGTAGCCCACAATCATGCTCAGCACGCCCACCGTGAGACCTGCCTTCACCATGTCGGTCTGCTGGATGAGGCCGGTAGAGTAGGCGATGGCGTTAGGAGGGGTTGAGATAGGCAGCGACATGGCGCAGCTGGCCGATACCGCTACTCCGATGAGGATGGTAGAGGTGCCGCCGATGGTGTTGAGCTTGTCGCCCATGCCGGCGCATACCACCGTGAGGATAGGGATGAGCAGGGCGGCGGTGGCGGTGTTCGAGATGAAGTTACTCAGGATGAAGCATACCAGTCCGGATACAATCATGATGACCAGCGGATTGAATTCTGCAAACGGAATACTCTTTACGGCTGCCTCGGCAAGACCGGTGCCGTTCATCGCCAGACCCAGGGCGAATCCGCCTGCCACCATCCAGATGACAGCCCAGTCAATCTCCTTCAGGTCCTTGGCTGTAATCACTCCCGTAAGGGCGAATATGGCGATAGGGAGCATGGCCACGGTGTTGGCGTTGATGCCCAGCTGCTTGCCGAATACCCAGAGCAGGATGGTTACGAGGAAGGTGACGGCCACTACCGTGGTGCGCCAGTTGTGCTGCATGTTGCCCTCGATGTTGAGCTCGATGGTCTTGGCAGAGAACGGGAACATCTTGCGGATGATGACCCATGCCATCAGGAGCATGATGAGCACCATAGGGGCCATGATCAGCATCCAGTCGCCGAAGCTGATGCCCAGGTTCAGACCTGCAGGGTCGTTCAATACCTTGAATGCGAAGGCGTTAGGCGGTGTTCCGATAGGGGTTCCCATACCGCCCAGATTGGCTCCGATAGGGATAGCCATGGTGAGCGCCACGCGACCCTTGCCCGAAGGCGGCAATGATTTGAACACCGGTGTGAGGAAGGTGAGCATCATGGCGGCGGTGGCTGTATTTGATATGAACATCGAGAAGATGCCGGTGATGAGCATGAAACCCAGCAGCACGTTCTCAGAACGCTTGCCGAATGGCGCAATCAGGGCCTTCGCCATCATCACGTCGAGACCGCTCTTGGTAGCGGCAATGGCGAGCACGAAACCGCCCAGGAAGAGGATGATGGTAGGGTCGGCGAAGCACGCCATCACACCCTGATAGTCGAGCAGCTTGCCCATCTCTGCCTCCGAGCCTTGCATGATCTTGAAGGCGGAGTCGCTGACGAAGAACAGCAGCACGAAGATGATCACTACGCTGGTAGCCCATGCCGGTATGGCCTCGGTGAGCCAGAGCATCACGGCCATGACGAAGATGGCGATGACGCGCTGCTGCACAATGGTGAGCCCGTCGATGCCGAAGCTATCTATGGGCAGGTTCCAGACGATAACGGTAAGCAGAGCCGTTATGAGAAACAGCAATGCTTTCTTGCGATTAAAATCGCCATTCAATACTTTCTTTACAGTTTCTTGCATTATCTTTCTGTCTTAAGGATTATTTTCTTGCAAAAATACGTGTTTTTTTTGTATTTAGCAAGTTTTTTTGCAGAAATAGTGAAAAAAATGCCGAAAAATATTGTTGTTTCAAGAAAAAATGCTATATTTGCAGTGGATTTACCGATAACGGCTATCGGTGATGCCGAAAACTTGGAGCACCCGGAAGGGTGATTCAGCGAACCTGATATTGTCTAATAAATAAATTAGGAGATAATGAAATGAACAAGTCTGTAGTATTTATCATCATCCTGCTCGTGATAGTTCTATCTATCATCGTATCGCAGTACTTCCACAAGCGCCACCATGAATATAAGATGGCGGACATCGAGAAGGCTATCCGCAAGGCTTATCCTAAGGGTATCTGCTCGATAAGCAAGGAAGAACTGGTAACAGCTGTGAAGAAATACTTCCACTGTTCGGCGAAGGAGGCTCATTATATAATAGGTGTAGCCCGTCGCAAGAAGCTGGTTGATATCGCTGCAGAATATGTTACCATCATGTTTTGAAATAAGGTAAAAACATTATATACGTTTTAGCCGTGAGGCTAGGCTGTTGATTTAGTTTGAAAAAAAGTATTATTTATTTGAGGCACAAAGGATTGTTAATGACATGCTGATTCCGTAAGGGGAAAGGTGGGTTAGCATGTTGTATTCGGGCGTCTGGTATGGTACATTGCGTAAACAATTTAACTGCCAGACAAAGTTTACCCTCCCTAGGACTTTTTAAGACCTGGGGAGGGTTTTACTTTTCAGGCTCAGCACCTTTTATTCAAGTCCGTCGCCGCTGTTTTCGCTTCCGGTTCCGCCAGTAGAATCGCCGCCCGATGGATTATCGCCTCCGGATGGATTATCGCCTCCGGATGGATTATCGCCGTCGGTAGTAGGAGGCGTATCGGTAGAGGTAACCTGCTTCACCACCTTGCCGTTTCGGTCGTAGCAGGTGATGTTGACGGAAGTCTCTTCGAGTTCCTTCTTGATGTCGGTGTTAGGCACGAAGATGATGTATCGGCGGGTAATGAGGTTGGCGCTCACCTTGTTCACATCCTCTACGGCGGTAGAGTTAAGACCGAATCGGAGGCTGCCCAGTCCTGGCACAGCCACGCTGTGGCCCTCGGTGGCCCATGCCGCAATCACTTCGCCGATGGCCGACCAGCCTGCGTTGATTACCGCCTTAGGCAATCCGCTGCGAACGGCTGCTTCTTCTATCACCTTCGTGGCGTTGAGCTGGCTGTAGAGTTCAGCCTGCATCACGAATGCCCACTTTTGCTTACCTTTTTCGAACGCTACGTTGCGCTCAATAGCTTTTACTTTAATACCCATAATTCAAATCGTTTTTTTTAATGGTTAAACAAATCAGTCTACATGCAGCTGGTAACGCCGAGCGTAGTGCCTACGGCAGTAAGTACAGCGATAATCACCTGCAAGATAGTTTTCCAAACTTCCTTTTTCATTTTCTTTTTTCCTTTCTTTTTTAGTGGTTCAACATTTAGAAAGAGATAGGGCAGGTGTGCACCCCTGTCGTTTTCCCCTCCGTTTTTTAGTGGTTAATTTCCCATTTGCCGTTCTTAATGAATGACAATGCAAAGATACAACATTTTTCTCTGAAAAACAATAGTTGTCCCGAATCACGTGCATCCTTGTCCCGAATCACGTGCATTCCTTCCTCATTAATCATGTATTTGCTTGACGCCACACGCCCTGAAAGGGCAGAAGCTCCTAGCCCAGGGCAACGCCCTGGGTTTTAAGGATGTAGCCAATACGCCCTGTAAGGGCAAAAGCTTTATATTTTTTGCTTGAGGTTTTAAAGCTTTTGCCCTTACAGGGCGCCGGGATTGCGTCAATAGCTACCCAGGGCGTTGCCCTGGGCTAGGAGCTTCTGCCCTTTCAGGGCGTGTCCCAACGTACCCCCAACTGCGTCCCGATGTACCGCCATCTACGTCCCGACGTATCGCCATCTGCGTCGGGACGTAGATGGTGGCGCGTCGCCACGCAGTTTTAGGGGCATCGGGCGCACAGTTACTTGCTATGTGGGTTAGCTGGTGGATAGAAGGAAAGGCAAAAATGTGAATGTGAATGTGAATTTGAAATGTTTTTCAATGTTACCTGAAGGAGA
>JAJXAL010000229.1:0-2140 GCA_021628325.1 Segatella copri
CTAATCCGCAGCAAGCCATTCCTGCCGGCTTCAACATCGATTTCTACATCCATTTCGGTCTTAAGGGCTATGCCTCTCTGTTCTTCGACCGCAAGACTCCATGGGGCAAATGGGAGCAGAGCTATCAGAACTGCTATTTCGACAAGCAGGGCAAGGGTTCGCTTAAGGAATTTAGCGAGAACTATACCAAGGCTTTCAATGCCACCAAGAATCTCGGCTACATCGCTGTTCCATCTGCTAACCACGATTACCAGCGTCCTAACATCGGTACCCGCAATACGCCAGACCAGCTGAAGGTGGCGATGACCTTCTTCCTCACCATGCCAGGTGTTCCATTTATCTATTATGGTGATGAGATTGGTATGAAGTTTCAGATGAATCTCCCTAACAAGGAGGGTAGCAATGAGCGCTCTGGTACCCGCACTCCGATGCAGTGGACCAAGGGCAAGAATGCCGGATTTTCTACGAGTGCGCCTGATAAACTCTACTTCCCTGTAGATACGGAAAACGGAAAGTTGACCGTTGAGGCTCAGCAGGGAGATCAGAATTCTCTGTTGTCATATACCCGTAAGCTGACCGCTTTGCGTCATTCAGCCAAGGCTCTTGACAATGAGGGAGATTGGAAGCTCCTGAACCAGAAGGGTCAGGAATATCCGATGGTATATGAGCGCACTTTGGGTGATGAAAAGTATGTTGTTGTCGTGAATCCTGGTGCCAAGGCAGCCTCTCTCAACATCAGCTCTGTAGGTGGCAAGGCAGTTTCTGTTCTTTCTACAGGCAAGGTTGTATATAAATCAGGCAAGAAGACCGATGCCATCAAGGCTTCAGGCATTAGTGCCGCCGTATTCAAGGTGGCTAAGTAACCTGTGAACATGATTATTGCTAGCTTTATTAAATATCAGAATCCGCATGGCTCTCTGGGCTGTGCGGATTTTTTATACCGATTTTTCTTTTTAATAACTAAAGATATTTAAATATTTAACCCGATATTTGGCGATAAATAAAGAAATAACTATATTTGCAGCATGATTACGGAATATGGTATAGAGGCAAAGTCTAATTCTGAGATTATATCAGAATTGGGAGGACGATTCAAGCAATATCGTCTGTTCAGCAATCTCACTCAGAAAGAGGTGGCTGTTAAGGCTGGTGTGAGCATTTTCACCATTAGCCAGTTTGAAAAAGGCGAAGCTAAGAACATAGGTTTTGGCACTATTCTTTCTCTGTTGAGGAGCATCGGATTCCTGCAGGAAGCAGAGAAACTCTTGCCGCCACTGCCAATTCTGCCTAGCCAAGTGAAGAAAATGAATGAAAAGAAGGAAAGGGTAAGACATGAAAGATAATGTTGTGCAGGTGAATTTGTGGGATAAGAATGTGGGCTTGTTGTCTTGGAATGACAAGCGGGGCTGCTCTGTTTTCCAATTCGACAAGGATTTTATGCAATATGGATGGAATATTGCACCATTGGTAGCGCCGTTGGATTCTGTTTATGTTCAAAGAACTTTCCCTATGTCTGGAAACAGAGAAAAACTTTATGCAGGTTTGCCTGAGTTCATAGCAGATTCTCTGCCTGACAATTGGGGAAATGTGGTCTTCCAGAAATGGATGGAAGCCAATCATCTGCAATCCAAAATGGTAAATGCAGTGGATAGACTGTCTTTTATCGGTAAGAGAGCAATGGGAGCCTTGGAATTTCAACCTGCTCATATCCAGGAGGATGCATCTGTAAATATCGAATTGGCTTCACTTTATGAACTTGCTAATAAATTATTCCTGGACAGGCAGGATGTGAACATTGATATGAGCAACAGTCTTATTCTGGAAGATTTGTACAAGGTGGGAACTTCCGCTGGTGGTCAGCGTCCTAAGGCGATTATCGGCATGGATGAAACTACAGGTATTATTCGTTCAGGTCAAGCCGATTTGCCAACCAACTTTAAGCACTATATATTGAAGTTTGATACAAGCAGAAAAAATGAACTTCCTTTTACCAGGGTAGAGATGGCTTATTATCTGATGGCCAAGGATGCCGGTATCAATATGATGCCTTCTCGTTTGGTAGAGATTGAAGGAACCCAGAATTTTCTGACCCAACGCTTTGATAGAGTGGAGGGTAGAAAAATATATACTCAGACTTTAG